>CADBQV010000049.1 GCA_902796895.1 uncultured Erysipelotrichaceae bacterium
CTAGATTTCGCTAAAACTAATAAATTACATATTCATGGTGATGATGAAGATCCATATTATAGTGATGCTGCTACAGAATTAACAGTTAAGGAATTAAATGAGCATCCAGAAAAATATTATAATATGGAAACATCTACAGGAAGTAAAGTTAGATTTAGCGCATATGTAAAAAGCGTATCAGTATATAGCGATCAATCAACATATACTGTTGCTACAGTAATTGATAATGTAGAATATACATTCAATGTATATGCAGGATATTCATCAACTGGTATTTCAGGCTATATTAAGCTTGGAAATGAATATTCATTTACAGGTTCTGTAGGTTATAGAGCTGGAAGTGGATATCAATTAAGTGGTTTAACTTATGTACCACTAGAAACTGGTGGAGATTATCTATATTTAGTTAAAGCAAATAGATATTTAACATTTAATTCATCAATTGAATATAAAACAAATTATGCAAAGAATTTATATTCAGATGCTACAATTACTAAAGCAGAAATTGATGGAAAAAACATTAAATTTACTACATCTGCTGTATTAAAACAAGATGGAAAGACTACTCAAACATTTACATTTATTGTTCCTAATGATAATAATTTAGTTCAAGCTGATTTAACATCATTAGTAGGAAAAGCAATAACAGGCTCAGGCTTAAATGATAACAATACTATTACAGTATTAGGTTATACAAAAATTTCAATAAAATAAGAGGTAGAAAAGAATGAAAAAAATTTTATCAAAGACACTTCTTGGAGCTTTTGCAGTAGCTGGTATTTTATCTACAACTGCAATTGTAACATCATGTGGAAAAAGTGATCCAAACCAAGTAGAAGCAGACACTAGAATTGGAAGCTTAATTTTCGAAAAGAATAATCAAACAATCGATACTGATTTCGAATTAGCTGCAAAATTAGGTGATTATACTGTTACTTGGGAATCAAGCAATGCACAAGTTTTAAAAATCGGTACTGAAATTACTTCAAATGCTACTTATAAGGTAACAGTTGATAGATCAGCAATTACTGAAAAAACTGAAATTAAATTAACTGCTACAGTTGATGTTGCAGGAAAGAAAGCATCAAAAGAATTTAAAGTATATGTATCTGCATTAGATGTTTATGATATAGCAGGTGATTTTAAATTCGACAATGAAAACAAGGTTGTATGGACAACATTTGATGTTCCTTCAAAATATACTTTCCAAGGTAAAGAAGCTACAATTACTTGGTCATCTAACAATGAAAATGCTATTTCATTTAAAGATGGCAAGGCAGTAATTACTCCTCAAGAAAAGAGAACTGAAGTAAAAGTTACTGCTAAATTATCTTATAATGGTGAAGATTGTAATAAGACATATAAATTATATGTATTCCATGAATTAACACCATCTGAAAAATTATATTATTGGTATGAAGAAACTGGTGATAGCATTGCATATGACTTAAGAGGATATGTAGTTGCTAAAACTGGTTATGATGCAAGCTATGGTAACGCATCAATTTATATCGCTGATGAAACATTAACTGGTGGTATTTACGGTTATAGAGTTAAAATTGATAAAGATACTAAGTGGGATGATATCCAAATCGGTACTAGAGTAGAATTCACTGGTGCAACATCTACAGTTTATAGTGGATTAATTGAAACAAACCAAAATTCTGCAACTTTAAAAATTATTACTGATGATAAGGTATTAGAACCATTAAGTGCTGATCAATTAGCTGAATTAAAAGCTGGTAAGCCAATTGATGATATGGTTGTTTTAGGAGATGAAGACAATTATAAATATAATTATGGTAACTTTGTATCATTAACTTCATGGAAGGTTAAGACTGTTACTGATTCTAAGATTGATGGTAGTGCTGATGGCGATTTATTAGTATTAACTAAGGGCGATAAGGAAATTAAAGTTGTATTATCTAAATATATGTTAGATTATAAAGCTGATGCAACAAAGATTACTGAATTAGTTGCTGCTGCAAAAGCATTAAAGGCTGGAGATTATGTAACAATTAATGGTATTTTATCTAACAAGAATGAATTATTCATTGCTGTAACTAATACATCATCAATTGTTTCTGTTGATACTGATAACGATGCATCAATTGCTATCGCAAAAGAAGTTAAAGCTGCAGTTAAAGCTATTGAAATTCCTCAACTTGTAACAGAAAACAAAGAAATTGATTTAAAATCATTTACATTACCAGAAGGTGTTGGAGTATCTTATGCATTAAAAGATGCTAAAACAACAACTATTAACGATGAAACTGGTAAGATTACATTTGTTCCAACAAAAGAAAAAGAAAATGTTGAATTAGGTGTTATTGTAAATGTTCAAAATAAATATTCTTATACATATAAGATAGTTATTACTGTAGTACAATTAACTGATGAAGAAATTCTTGAAGAAGCAAAGAAGGAATTCTCTGATACAGTTGTTGCTCTTGCAGAACCTACAAAGGCTGATATTGCTGCAAATTCTACTAACTTCCCTGCAGTTGGACTTACTTATGCATTAAAAGAAGAAAACGCTAATGTAGTAATAGATAACGAAAATCATGTTTTAACTGTATTAACTACAGATAAGGATTATGAATTCACATTAGTTGTTTCATTTGAATTAAATGGTAAGACAGCATCTAAAGAAGTTAAATATAGTGTTGCAAAATATGCATTAACTGATTATGCTAATACAACTAATTTAGGTGATACTAAGAAGTATTACATGGTTGGTGAAGTAACTGAAGAATTAAATAACTATGGTAATACATATATTAAAGACGCTAACGGCAATAAGATGCAAGTATATGGCTTATATGATGTTGCAGGCAACAGATATGATAAGATGGGTATGACAATTAATGTTGGTGATACAATCTTAATTTATGGTGAATATGTTGCTCAATACACAGAATTAAAGAATACTATTTTAGTTAAATATACTGAAGCTACTGATGAAAAGAAAGCAGAAGTATTAGTTAATAAGGCAGCTAAATTATTTGCTGAATCTTATTCAGTTAAAACTGAAATTACATTACCTGAAGGTGTAAGTGCTACATCTAATTCTGCAAATGTTACTGTTGATGGTCAAAAAGTAACTATTGATACTACAACAGCTGGTGAAATTGGAATTACATTAACTGGTACTGTTAATGGAAAATCTTCAACGGCTAATGTTAAAGTAACAATTGTACCTCCTAAGTATTATAAAGTAAATAATGCTGCAACTGCAAAAGCAGAATATACAAATACAGAAACTTCAACTAATCTAAAAGATGGTGCTGATGCTGAAAATGCCGGACTAATTAATCTAGATGGAAGTGTATTTACTGTTTCATCAATTACTAATAACGCAAGTGGTACTGTAGGCTTAAATAAGGCTAAAAATATTAGACTTTATGCTCATAAAGCATCTGGAAATGGTATGTCATTAAAGATTGAAGTTTCAGAAGGAAAAATAATTGGTAAGGTTAAATTTGCATTTGCTACATCTGGTAAGGGTAAATATAAAGTATTTAATGAATACGGAATTGAAGTTACTGCAGATGCAGATGGATATTATGCAATCAATTCAAGATCATTTACAATCCAAAATGTTACTTCAGGTAAAACTGATCAAGTTCATATCAACAGCATTGATATTGAATACGGTGACAAGGGATCTGAACTTTAATAAAAAATTGGGACATGGAAACATGTCCCTTATTTTAAATAAAAGGTGAGTTATGAAAAAAATAATCAAACTTTTAATGTTATCTTTAATACCTATAACATTTGTAGGCTGTAATAAATCAAATAATAATGATATAACTACTAATAATACATTTAGTAAGACATATACAGGTTATTATGAAAAAATGAATAATCATTTAGATAATGTTGATGATTTTAAAAATACATTAAATTCTATTATCAAAGCTAATTTAAAAGAATCAAAATATTCTAATGTATGGAATATACTACAAGAAGCCGATGAAATAGATAGTGATAACATTGTATGCTTATACACTGGACAAAAGCTTAAAAAGACAAATTATGGTGGCAATAATGGTCAGTGGAATAGAGAACATGTATGGGCTAAATCACATGGCTTTGGAAATTTATCTGAAAATTATGCATATTATGATTGCCACCATATTCACGCTACAGAGGTATCTATAAACAATAATAGAGGAAATCTACCATTTGATAACGTAAGTGACGGAAAAAGCGATAATTACGGCAATAAATGGAACAGTGTAGCTTTCGAACCTAGAGATGAGGTTAAAGGTGATGTTGCTAGAAGTATGTTTTATATGGTTGTAAGATATAGTGACGATGAATTAGATTTAGAATTAGAAGATGAATTAACAAAGGATTCATCAAAATTACCACTTCATGGTAAATTATCTACTTTAATTAAATGGGCATATGAAGATCCTGTAAGTGAATTTGAAAAGAATAGAAATGATAAGGTTTATAAATGGCAAAATAATAGAAATCCATTTATAGATAACCCTGAATTCTTATATTATTTATATCCAAATGAATCAAAAGCATATGGTGTAACATTAGATAATATAGATAAATATATATAATATATAATTAGGATAGAATTTAAAAAACAATTTCTATCCTTTTTATATAGTTTAAATAAAAAAAGAAAAATTGTTATTGACAAGTTTTTTTTACTTTGCTATAATTGTCTTGCACGTTAGAAATGCCGCAGTAGTACAACGGTTAGTACCTATGCTTGCCATGCATATGATGACGGTTCGATTCCGTTCTGTGGCTCCAATAAATAATACAGCTTTGATAAGTAAATATCAAAGCTTTTTTTATGCCTATAAATCTTAAAAATCTAGTTTTTTTATTATAGTTTTGTTATAATAGTTTTGAATAAAAAATGAAGTGGGGTATTTATATGTTTTTGTCAATTTTTGATGATAAAAAAGGAATAGTATTTTTAGCATCTATCATATTCATGATTGCGATCATTGTAATATGGGTTGTAGTATATTTAATTATTAGAAGAAAAAAATACCAAGAATATGAAGCGAATGGTAATAAAGAATATTCTAATGAAGAATTAGAAAACTTAAGTACTGAACCAGAAGTATTAGAAGATGAAAATGTAAAAGAAAACAATGAGAATATAGAAGAAAATAAAAACGAAGAAGAAATTATTCCTTTAAAAAATAAAGATGAAGATATTTCAAATTCTAATGACGAAAACAATACAGATACTTTAAATTCTTGCGATAATGAATTAAACGAAAAGTCTGGTAATGAATTTATAGAACAAGAAGAAAATAATAAAGAAGATTTAAACGAAGAATCAACTGTTGATAATAATACTTTAGAAAATGCATTAGAAAATAATGATGATAAAGAAAATAACAATGATGAATCTTTAGTATTAAATGAAAAAAATGAAGATTTAACAGATGAATCAAATATAGATAACAAAGAAGAAAATATAGAAGAATTAAATGTTATTGAAAATAAAGAATTAAGCGAAAATACAATTGAAGATAAAAAAGAAGATTTAGAAGATTCAAATAAAAAAAAAGAATTAAATAGTATTTCAAAGCCAAAAAAAAACGCTAATAGAACATATAACGGAAAATATGTAGTATTTGAAGATTCAGTAGGATATGCATATATACTTAAAGCATCTAATGGTGAAATATTAGTTAAATCAGAATCTTACGCATCTAGAGAGGGTGTAACTAAAGCAATTAAAGCAGTAAAAAGAAATGTAGAAGAAGGAACAATTAAAATATCAAGCGATAAGAGAGGAAATTATAAATTTAAATTAATTTCTAAAAATTATCGATTACTTGCAATAAGTATGAATTATTCTCAAGAAAAGAATGCTATTAGAGCATCTAAATCATTCCAAAAATTTGCATTAATTGCTGATATTGTAGATGAAAAAATAGATGATGAATCAAAAAATGCTACATCTATTAATATAAACAAAGAAAATATATTAGATGGTGGCATAATTGAAATAGAAAAATATGATGGTGAATTTAGCTGGACACTTAAAGATGATAATAACAACATATTATGTATAGTTGAAGGCTACAGCTCAAAGCTTGGTTTAATGAATTCAATTGAAAACTTCAAGAAAAACATTGAATCTGGTGAATTTAAGCTTATTAAATTAAAAAATGATGAATATAAATATATATTATATAATGATTCAGGAAAAGTATGCTTAAATGGTCAAACATACAAAACTAAAGAAGAAGCAATAGATGTCGCAAACAAAGTATATAGTTATTATAAAGATGCAAAAATAACTGAAATAAAAGGATGATTATATGGATATAATAATTCCAAATGATATAATAAAAGGTACTATATCAGGTATAAAAAAGGATAATACAAAATATATAAAAGCTAAATTACAAAAAATAGAATTAAAAGATAATTGTTTAATTCAATTATCCTTATATACACAAAAACAAGTATTTCATCAAAATTACAATAATGATGAAATAAAAGATATAATAATTAATCAATTAGAAACTAATTTTAATAATCTAGAATTAATAACAAGTGATTATACATATTCTTATAGAATAACATCAAAAGGTAAGGTTTTATCTAATAAAAAGAAAAACAAAGAAGAATTTGTTATTACTACACACAATAAGAAAAAGAATTATTTAATTGAAGAAGGAATGATTGTCCCTGCCCTTGTTGATTTAGGTATAATGACAAGTGAAGGTAAAATCATTAAATCATCATATGATAAATATAGACAAATCAATAGATTTTTAGAAATAATAAATGATTCTATATCAGATGAAAAAGAATTAAATATTGTTGATTTTGGCTGTGGTAAAAGCTATTTAACATTCATTTTATATTATTATTTAGTAGAAATTAAAAAAATGAATATAAATATAGTAGGCCTAGATTTAAAAGATGATGTAATTGATAACTGCAATAATATCGCAATAAAATATGGTTATAAAAACTTAAAATTTTATAAAGGCGATATTAAAGATTACAAATCTAATAACTTCAATATGATCGTTACACTTCATGCATGCGACACTGCAACAGATTATGCACTATATCACGCAATTAACATGAAATGTAAATATATCTTTTCCGTTCCATGCTGCCAGCATGAAATAAATAATCAATTAAAAAATGATAAATTACATTTAATGAATAAATATGGCATATTAAAAGAAAGATTTAGTGCCTTATTAACAGATTCAATTAGAGCTAATATATTAGAATATTATGGATATAAAACTCAAGTAATGGAATTTGTTGATTTTGATGCATCTCCTAAGAATTTATTAATAAGAGCTGTATTAAAATCAAATAATAAAAATGTAAAAATAAAAGAAGAAGTAAAAAATATCATAAAAGAATATAATATTAATCAAACATTATATGATTTAACATTAAAAAATGAAGGATAAGTTTCCTTCATTTTTTATTATAATTCATAATTTATTTCTTTTAAAAATCCTTTAATATATTCGTCTTTTTCCTTGTCATTTAATATATTAACCCATGGTTCTCTTTTAGATAAATCAGTATTTTTATTATATTCATAAAATCTTGCTGTTTTATCTCTTTGTGTATTATTCCATTTATTAAATCCTAAAAGATTTATATGATTATCTATATTACAATCGATAAATGCAGAAGTTCCATAATCTCTCCAAGGTCTTGCAAGAAAAACGTTAAATACATTATCATTTCCTTTTATTAAATTGCATTTGTAGAATAAATATCCATATTTATCATCACTTGCATGTGATGGTGCTGCGACATATCCATTAGATATAGATACAATTTGACAATTATAAAATAAAGCTTGTGCACTACCAAATATAAAATCAACATCGCCAATAATTGTTGAGTTTTTATATACTTGATGTGATTTTTTATATTCTAATTGATAATCCTTTAAAAAACCTTTATATCTTATAGTTAAATCATAAGGAAGTGGTCCTGTAAATAATGTATCTTGAGCACTTCTTAATATTATATTATCTGCTAAAAAATCATTACCAAGTACATGTAATGCAACAGCTTGACCATACTTATTAGATGGAATAGAACTATTTTCAATTGTTAAATTAGATATTTTTACGTTATTTCCATATATAAGCATAGTATATGTTCTAAATGTATTACATTCATTATTATCTTCCATTATTTTATTAGAAAAATCATGGTTTGTAATAATTACATTTTCTTTAGATTCTCCAACTATTGTAATATTATTTTTTAGTATTTCAATTTTTTCTTTATATATACCATTTGATATATATATTTCATCATTATCATTCACCTTTTTAAGTATATCGTTAATACTATCTCCGTTATTTATTCTATATCTCATATGACACCTCTTGTGGTAATTATACCATATAAGTGTTTATATTAATATAACAAAAAGTCCTCATTTGTTCACAAAAAGCAACATTTTTTAACCCCTTATTATATAAGGGTTTCAATTCCAAAAAACTCTATTAAAGTTATTGACTAATATATCTAAAAATGTTAAAATATGGTATGAAATTATGAAAGCGTTATAGTTTCGAAAATTTACATAATTGGTTGTTAGTGAGGTGTTATTATTAATAAAGATGTTAGAGGCTATATGGCTTTAGATTTATTAATATTAATAGTTCTCGGCTCAATTTTGGAAGGATTAGTTACACGATTTAGTGGTCTTCCTTTAAACGGCACACCAACGATGTCTATTTCTTTCATAATTGTGTTTGTAGCAGTTACGAGATGGAATCACTGGGGATTGATAACAGTACCGTTTCTTGCTATATCAACTATCATCGGTGGAATAAATGGTGATGTTGATGCATTTAGAGCGTTTTACAATTTTAATTATTGTGGCTTAGAAGTATTCTTATCTACAATGCTTGGCTTAGCTACAATAGAAATCAATTCGATTTTTTTTAAGATATTTGGAACAAAGAAGATTGTTAAAAATACATTAGCTCTATTAGGCTTAGTCATATTAGACTATGTAATTTACAATTTGGTACAATATTTGACATTTGTTATGTTTGTAAAAATGATTGGTCCAAATATGTTTGTTGATATAAAAGCTGCAGATGGTACCATAAAGAACACCGTTAATTTATGGGAATTTGCAATTAAAGGATCATTATATAATTTATTTGGATTAGCAGTTTGTGCTGTTTTATCTCTAATATTAAGGTCGCAAGGGGTTGTCGTTAACGTTATTGACAAACTCATTGATGATAAAAGAAATGCAGAATTAGACAAAAAAGATTTAGATTTCAGAATCGAAGAGGTGCCTCAAGAACAACCTTTAGATGAAGAAAAGTCTGATTCTACAGAAAATGGTGTCGTTAGCATAGACGATACTGACAAAAATTAGTTTTAAAGGATGGTGTATGTATGCAAAATACTGTTCAAAAAAGTCAAGACGTTATCGATGAAGTTGAACGTACCAAGTGGAAACGTACATTTCAAACGCTAGCTAAAGATTGGCGTTTATATGTTCTATTGATTCCAGTATTGGTTTTCTTGATTTGTTTCAAGTATGTGCCTATTTACGGTATTCTTACCGGATTCAAATGGGGCGGAAGTACTAGTGAACTTTATAACCCTGAATGGTGTGGAGCTGAATGGTTAAGCTATATCTTCTTTGGAAATGGTTCATCTGATTTCTGGAGAGCATTTAGAAATACATTCGTTAACAGTATGTATGGTTTAATTATTGGTTTCCCTATTCCAATTTTCTTAGCTTTACTATTTAGTGAAGTAAAAGTATTAGGTTATCGTAGTTTCTTACAAGTTTGTGCTTATTTACCTCACTTCGTTTCAACTGTAGTTGTTACATCAATCATTACACTATGGTGTAGTGGTCCTACAGCGAGAATCTCTGGTTCAGGTATCATTTATAGTGCATTAAATGCTATGGGTAGCCTAGCAGGCGATGGTTCGAGTGTGCTTACTCACCCAAGATATTTCAGACCTATTTATCAAGTATCTGGTATTTGGGAAGGCGCAGGTTATGGATCAATAGTTTATTTCGCTGCAATTATAGCAATTTCACCAACAAGCTACGAAGCTGCAAGAATAGATGGTGCAACTAAGATGCAACAAATTAGATATGTTACATTCCCAGGTATGGCACCTACACTTACAATCATGTTAATCATGAGAGTTGGTCATATTCTTAACGTTGGTTATGAAAAGATTATTCTTTTAATTGGTGACTCTCCAACTGCTTGGGAAACTGGTGATGTTATTTCAACATTAGTTTACCGTATGTCAGGTAGAGGTGGAGTTCAAGGTGTTCAAGTTATCGAACAAATGGGTATCGTTGCCGATTTATTTAACTCAATTATAGCAATGATATTAGTTCTTGGTTCAAATGCAATAAGTAGACGTGTATCATCTACATCATTATTCTAGGAGGATGCAAGATGAAAAGACTCGACAGAACTGAAATTATATTTAAGATCTTATCTTATACTCTACTTACATTATTTGCACTTGCATGTCTATATCCTTTTATATATGTATTATCAGGATCAATTTCAAGTAAACAAGCAGTAGATAATGGTGATGTAGTATTATGGCCAGTTGGCATTAATTTTGAAACTTATATCGAAGTTTTCACTAATAAGATGTTCTGGATTTCATATTGTAATACATTATTCGTAACAGTATATGGTACATTAGTATCTATGCTAGTAGGTATTACAGGTGCTTATGCATTATCAAAATCTAGATTATTATTCGGACGTGGATTTAACTTCATGTTAGTATTCACAATGTGGTTCAATGCAGGTATGATTCCAACATATAGAAACTTCTTAAATTTTGGAGTTAACAATAAATATATGTTTATCATCGCATTAGGATTCAACGCATTTAATATTATCTTATTAAGAAACGGCTTTAGTAGTATTCCTTCAGAAATTGAAGAAGCTGCTACAGTTGATGGTGCAACAGACTTCCAAATTCTATCAAAAATTTATGTACCAATGTCAAAATCAACAATTGTTACAGTTGCAATGTTCTATGCAGTTGCTAGATGGAATGGTTATATCTGGGCACAAATGATTTTAACAAGTGATGAAGATACAATGTTAACAGTATTCATCAAAAACAATATGGCTACAATGATTGAAAACCTAAGTGCAGGTACTTGGGAACCAACATATTCAATCTACGGCTTACAATATGCATTTATAGTTTGTTCTATCATTCCAGTAATTGTTATCTACCCTGCATTACAAAAATACTTTGCAGCTGGTGTTAACGTTGGTGGAGTTAAGGAATAATAGAAAAAGAAAAAAGGAGAAAAAGGAAAAAATGAAAAAGAAAACAATTTTATGTGGACTTGCTTTAACAGCTGGTCTAGCTTTAGTAGGTTGTGGTAACAACGACACTCCTGCATCAACAACAACAGGTGGTGCTACAACAGGCGGTCAAACAACAGGTGGTCAAACAACAGGTGGTCAAACAACTGGTGGTGATTCAACAGGTGCTACAACAACAGGTGATGTAGTAGATGATATGGGATTCCAATGGGATCCACTTGATAAAACAGGCGCATCTTATGGAGTATCTGGTGAATTAAATATTTACTTAAACTATAACGCTGCATCAGGCGTTACATATCGTGGTTCAAAAGCTTGGTCTAATCCAGTTGATGGTAAGAGTTATGGACAAAATGCTTTATTACCAGCATGGAAAGGATTTGCTGAAAAATTAAATGTAACAATTAATGATGCTGCATCATATTCATCAAAAACTAATGATGTTAACTACGATTATTTAAAGACTAATGAATATAAGAGTGCAACAAATGCTGAAAAATATGTAGACTTATTCTACAATACAGTTTCTACCATTAAAAAGATGGGTGAAGAAGGAGATGCTGTTGACTTAGTTCCATATATCGAAAGTGGAAAAATGCCAGCATTTGCAAAATTCTTGGAGGATAATCCCGCAATTAGAAAAGAAATTACTAGAAATGGTCAC
>CADBQV010000050.1 GCA_902796895.1 uncultured Erysipelotrichaceae bacterium
ATCTACAGCAAAGATACCATTTTTAGCACCAGCTTCAATAGCCATATTTGCCATACATAAACGTGAATCCATTGTTAAATTCTTTAAACCAGGTCCAGAGAATTCCATTGATTTATATAATGCACCATCAACACCAATCATACCGATAATATGTAAAATTACATCCTTACCACTACAATCCTTGTTTAATTTGCCAATTAAATTAAATTTAATAGCAGATGGTACTTTAAACCATGCTTCACCTGTAGCCATACCAACAGCCATATCTGTTGAACCAACACCTGTAGAGAATGCACCAAGTGCACCATATGTACAAGTATGAGAGTCAGCACCGATAACAACATCGCCTGCTACTACTAAGCCTTTTTCAGGTAGTAAGGCATGTTCGATACCCATTTGACCAACTTCAAAGAAATTTACAACTCCTTTTTCTCTAGCAAATTCTCTTATATATTTACATTGTTCTGCACTCTTAATATCTTTATTAGGTACAAAGTGATCAGGTACAATTGATACTTTATTTTTATCAAAAACTTGATCAACATGAATATTTTTAAATACATTTACAGCAACAGGTGTTGTAATATCGTTACCATGAACTAAATCAAGCTTACATGTAATAAGTTGACCAGCAGTAACTTCTTTTAAACCTGCATGTGCTGCAAGTATTTTTTGTGTCATTGTCATTCCCATGATTAATTATTCTCCTTATATAATATATACTCTATTGAATCTATTAAAGCTTTAAATGATGCTTCAATAATATCTTTTGATACACCAACTGTTGACCAAGATCTCTTGCCATCAGTTGATTCAATTATAACTCTAGTTTTAGCTGCAGTAGCTTGTTCCTTTCCATCAAGGATACGAACCTTATAATCTGATAAATAAACCTTATTTAAAACAGGATAGAATTTAGCAATTGCTTTTCTTAATGCCATATTTAGGGCATCAACTGGACCATCACCATTTGCTGCAGTTACTTCTACATCATTTCCTACAAGTACTTTGATGATTGCCGAAGCACTATATTCATTTGATTGACTTGGTCCTTCACCAATTGTTTTAAAATCTTCAATTGTAAAGAAAGGTTTAAAATTACCAAATGATTTATGAACTATTAATTCAAATGATGCATCGGCACCTTCGAATTGATAGCCACTATATTCTAAATTTTTAATTGTTTCAAGAATCATTCCTAAATGTGGGTCATTCTTAGAAACATTAGGATATATATTTTGAATCTTAGCTAGGACTGTTGCTTTACCTGCAACCTCACTAATTAAGAATTTTCTTTCATTACCTATTGATTCTGGTTTAACATGTTCGAATGATTTAGGATTTTTATGTACACCATCAATATGCATTCCTGCTTTATGTGCAAATGCAGAACCACCAACAAATGGTGTATTTTTTCTTAATTTAATATTTGATATTTCAGCAATTGACATTGCAATTGGAGTAAGCTTTTTAATATTACCATCTGGTAAGCATTTAATATTTTTCTTAAGTTCAAGGTTTGCGATTATTGTAGATAAATTTGCATTACCACATCTTTCACCAAATCCTAAAAAAGTACCTTGAATTTGAGTGCATCCACATAATACAGCACTTACACTTAATGCAACTGCAATTCCTGAATCGTTGTGGGCATGAATACCTAAAGGAATATTTATGTATTTTTTTACTTCTTTTATAATCTCTTCCGCTTCATCTATAAGAGTGCCACCATTAGTGTCACATAAAACTATAACCTCTGCACCAGCTTCTTCAGCTGTCTTTAATGTTTCAAGTGCATATGAGCTATTTTCTTTATAACCATCAAAGAAATGCTCTGCATCAAAGAAAACATGTTTATTATGATTTTTTAAAAACTCAATTGAATCTTTAATCATGCATAAATTTTCTTCTTTAGTTGTATTAATTATTTTTTCAACATGAAAATCCCATGCTTTGCCAAAAATACAAACGTAATCTGTATTTGCTTCAAGTAAAGCTTGTAAATTAGCATCATCTTTTACATCTTCATTACATCTTCTAGTAGAACCAAAGGCTACTAATTTAGAATGCTTAAAAACTTCATTTTGAGCTAATTTAAAAAACTCTAAATCTTTTTTATTTGAACCTGGATTTCCAGCTTCAATAAAATCAACTCCAAGTTCATCTAATTCTTTAGCAATTTTAATTTTATCATTGACTAAAAAACTAATTCCCTCGGCTTGGGCACCGTCTCTAAGTGTTGAATCAAAAATAGAAACCTGCAAGATTCACACCCCCTATAAAATATGATAAAAGTGGAAAGCACTATTGTGCTTCCACTTAATTATTAAATCTACTAATTAGTTGTTAATTAGTTTGTTGCTTTCGTCATTCCAGCTATAAAGCTTTCTAATTTCAGTACCAACTTTTTCACTTGGATGTTCAGATGCAAGCTTTCTTAAAGCATTGAAGTGAACTTGACGACCAGAAGCTGACATATCTAATAAGAAGTCTTTAGCGAATGTACCATCTTGAATATCAGCTAATACCTTCTTCATAGCCTTCTTAGTATCTTCTGTAATAATCTTTGGACCAGTAACATAGTCACCATATTCTGCAGTATTAGAAATTGAATATCTCATACCAGCAAATCCTGATTGATAAATTAAATCAACGATTAATTTCATTTCATGGATACATTCGAAATATGCATTTCTTGGATCATAACCAGCTTCGCATAATACTTCGAAACCAGTTTGCATTAATTTACATACACCACCACATAATACTGCTTGTTCACCGAATAAGTCAGTTTCAGTTTCAGTACGGAAGTTAGTTTCTAGTAAACCAGCTCTTGCACCACCGATACCAGCACCATATGCTTTAGCTAATTCCCAAGCATTTCCTGTTGCATCTTGGTGAACTGCAATTAAACATGGAGTACCTTTACCAGCTTGATATTCACTTCTTACTGTATGACCTGGAGCCTTAGGTGCGATCATAGCAACGTCTACATCCTTTGGAGGTACGATTGTACCAAAGTGAATAGCGAAACCATGAGCGAACATTAACATAGCGCCACTCTTTAAGTTTGGTTCTACATCCTTTTTATACATATCAGCTTGCTTTTCATCATTGATTAGAATCATAACGATATCAGCTTGTTTAACAGCTTCAGCAGTAGTAAATACCTTTAAGCCTTGCTTTTCAGCCTTTTCCCAAGATTTAGATCCTTGGTATAAACCGATGATTACATCAGCACCTGATTCCTTTAAGTTAAGTGCATGGGCATGGCCTTGTGAACCATAACCGATAATTGCGATTTTCTTTCCTTTTAATCTGTTGAAATCACAATCCTTTTGATAGAAGATTCTACCTTTTTCATTTTTTAACATTTCTTCGTAAGTCATAATTAATTTTCCCTCTTTCTTATTTTTAATATTCTAATAAATTATTTTTTAATTCATCATCACCACGTGCAATTGCAGTTACACCTGTTCTAATTATTTCCTTGATACCAAATTCATCAAGCATAGAAATAAGTGCTGTAACTTTGCTTCTATCACCTGTGATTTCTAGAATCATAGAACTATTAGTAACATCGACAACATGAGCTCTAAAGATATTGACTATTTCCATAATCTGACTTCTTTTATCACTTTGACAATCAATTTTGATTAGTGCAAGCTCACGCTTAACTGAAGATTCATCTAATGCTTCATCGATGGCTACTACATCCATCAATTTAGCTAGCTGATTCTTAATTTGGTTAAATTCATCAGTATCACAATCTACAACTATTGTCATTCTTGCAAGTAGTTTGTTTTCTGTAGTACCAGATGAAATACTTTCGATACTAAAACCTCTTCTACTAAACAATCCAGAAACTCTAGATAATACACCCATATGATTGTTTACTAGAACTGATAAAGTATGTTTTGCCACTTATAGCTCACCTTTCTTTCATTTTTATGTAATACACTAAAATATTATATAGAAAAATAATAAAAAGTCAATTAAAAATGGGTCATTTTTTGCATAACATTTTTAATAAAAACTCAATTATAAAATTATATTCAACAAATTTAATTAATTGTTAAACTTTATACAAATATTTTATTATTTCATCAAATTTTATGAATATAATTCAAAAAGATGAAAACGTTTTATTATTTTTCTTTTGAAAATGTTAGTTTTATTTCTTATTTTTCTTTAATTTCATCACTTAAAATTAGCTTATCATTTCTGATTAATGGAATGATTTTACCTTCTTTATCTATTCCATCTACTTTCATATTAGTATAACCAAATACTAAATCAATATGATATTTAGATTTATTGATTCTTGATGTATCTTTTATATTTTTACTATAGCTATTACCAAGTGCTAAATGGCAAGCTAAATTCTCATCTAATAAAATGGTATAAAATAATTTAGGATCATAACCTAGTACTAAGGCAATTTCTCCTGCATACATTAAATTAGGATCTAATTTTAATAATTCATCTAATCCTTCTTGATATATTATTTTTCCATTTTTAAATTCTATTTTATATTTTTCTATATGTATATTATTATAATATAATGGCTTAGATGATACTAAGATTCCATCAACACGATATTTATCAGGAGATGTAAAAATCTCTAAAGATGGAATATTTGGTAAAAATGTTGTATCACCTATTTTCCATCTATTTCCGATAAATTCAAAATCATCTGTTAATCCTACATATAATTTAGTTCCAAGTGATGTTTCAAAATAAAGCTTATCAAGCTTAAGTAAATCTAATTCTCCTTTAAAATATTCTAAAGGAGATGACTTATAGGCATAATTTAGAATATTATCCCATAATTCTTCTATTTTTAAACCAAGCTTCATAGCCCAGTTTTCATTAGCGACAGCAAATATCGTATGAGGGTTATTAAAAAAGTATTCTCTTACAAACATAAGCTTGTAAGAGTTTCTTTTATACTCCTCTATATTTTTAGAATTTGTAACTGGAACTAAAAATGGTGAGACGATAGTTAGTCTTTTAAATTTCTTTTTAATTAAATCATAATACATCTCTATTTTTTCATTTAAATATTTATTATTATCTAAATTTAATATATTTTCTAATTCCAATCCATCGGTATAAGTAATGATTATATTAGCATTATATTTTTCTAATTCTTTAATTAATAAATCTAAGTAATTATCAATATAGCTTGTAGTAAGTATTTCTACATAATCATTTTCTTTAATATCGATTCCATATCTTAAAACATAAGAAAAATAATTACTAATCTTCCTTTTTAAGATTAAATCTTCTTCTAACATATGCTTCTATAGCATCAACTGCACTTTCTACACCTACTTTAGAGTTAATGCATAAGTCATAATTATTTGCCTTACCCCATTCTCTATCAGTATAGAAATTATAATAGCTCTTTCTCTTTTTGTTTTGTTTTTGAATAATACTTTCTGCCTTTGCTGGATTTACATTATAATATTTAACAGCTCTATCAATTTTATCGCCCATAGGAGCACAGATAAATACACTTACAAGGTTAGGATAATCCTTTAATACATAATCAGCACATCTTCCGACAATAACACATGATTCTTGTGATGCAATTTTTTTGATTGCGTCAAATTGTGCTAAAAAGACCTTTTGTCCTAATGTCATATCATATGAATAAAGACCAATACCATTTCCTAAGAAACCATCTTTCTTTTCATCATAATTTTTAAATATTGCTTCACTCATACCTGAATCCTTAGCAGCTTCAACTAATAATTCGTTATCATAAAAAGCGATGCCTAATCTTTCGGCAACAAGCTTACCAACGAATCTTCCGCCACTTCCATATTCTCTACCAATTGTAATTACATAATTCATCTACATTTCCCCCTTACATTTATTACAATATCCACTTAATGTTGATTGATATAAATCTACTTTAAATTCATGCTCATTTTCAATGTGAGTTATAAATTCAGAAACCTCTTTGCATTCAAGATGAATAATCTTACCACATTTTATACATCTTAAATGAAGGTGATTGCAACAATCTCTTGCATATTGATATTCATAAGTATTTGTTTTTTCATTGTAGGTTTTTCTAATTATATTTTCTCCCTCTAAGGATAATAATTGTCTATATATTGTAGCTTTATTAATTTTTCCATTAAACTCATTTATTAAATTATTAGCAGAATATATTTTATCTTGATTATTAGAAAATAAATCTATTAAAGCTTTTTTATGATCTGTTGAATACATAATCTATCCTTTTTTTGTTTCTAATAATAAGGCATATAAATTTCCGACTAGCTGAAAGATTATTTTTTCTTCTCTAGTCCAAATTCTTTCACGTCTTGAATCTATTCTTAAATAACCATAGACTTGTGAAGCTGTAGCACATTTAATTAAGATTGATGCCCATATTTTTTGTTGTTCAAATTTTTTCGCTAATTTTGGTTTAATGTCTTTAAATCTTTCATAATAATATAAATTAGTATCTTCATTAGAGCCTGAATATTCATATAAATCTATTGGTATATAATCTATATCTAGGGTGTCATCATGATATAATATTTCAAATACATCCTTTTTTGTTTTAGATATAGCTGATACACCATAATGAGATGCTAAAAATTTAGATATAGCTCTTAAATTATTTTCAATTGTTCTTTCCTTAGATGTAAATTCTAAGAATATATAATTAATTAATTTTTCAATTTCAATTTTTTTAGAAGTAAAATCATGCTTTAAATTTGCATGTAAGGCTTTATTATAAATTATAAAGCAATTCTTACCTTTTAATTTTCCTCTATATAAAGCTTTATCAACAAGCTCAAATAAATGATCAAAATCTAGTGCATCCTCAGGATATCTTGCAACACCGATTGTAACTGTTATTTTACCTACAGGTAGGGCGCTTGCGATATTCATGATTTTAGTATCATTAATAGCTCTTACACTATCACATAATACTTTTACTGTTTGCCATACATCATCATATGTAACAATATCTGGCATGATTACTAAAAATTCATCGCCACCATATCTTGCAATAACACCTTTATCCTTAACAGATTCTTTCATTGCTGATGATATTTCTTTAAGGGCAAAATCACCAACTTGATGACCCAATATATCATTTATAGATTTAAAATCATCAAAATCAGTAAATGCAACAGAAAATGGAATCTTATTATCTATTAAAAAATTAACTAATTCATCGGCAGTATTTCTATCATAAACTTGGCATAGTTGGTCAATAGATTTTTCATCATATTGTTTCATTTTTTCTAAAAATTGTTCATTCATTTAATACCGCCTCCTTAAATTTTAAATTAATTAAATAATAATACCTTCTAAGTGATCAATTTCATGTTGAATTACTTCAGCTGTAAAGCCTGTATAAGTTTTAATTCTTTTTTCAAATTTCTTATTATAAAATTCAACTTTTATTTTTTTATAGCGTTTTGTTTTTCTATTTCCATCTAAAGATAGACATCCTTCTTCAACGCTATATATTAATTCTTTTTTTACAATTACAGGATTAAACATTATTTGATATTGTTTATCTGAATCCTCAAAAACAATAATTCTTTTGTTATATCCTATCATATTTGCAGCTAAGCCTGCACATTCATTTCTTTTACTTCTTAAAGTATCTACCATATCTAGGGCAATTTCTAGATCGTCAATTGTAGCTTCTTCAGCTTTCTTTTCAAATATTTGTTCACCTTTTATAATTTGTCTAATCATTTTTTAAATTTTCCTTTATCTTTTCTATTAAATTATTTTTAGCAAGTTGATATGCTTGTTTTACTAAAGCGTAAATTGTCTCGCTTACACCAGCACCATGGCCTTTCATAACAAGCTTATTTACACCAAGCATTACGGCACCGCCTTTAGTATTATAATCATATGTGTTTTTAAGCTCATATAATACAGGTCCTAATTCCTTCATCATATTATTATTCTTAGCATAATCTAATAAGAATTTGGCAATTACACCTGCAGTACCTTCAATTGTTTTAAGGGCAATGTTTCCACTAAAGCCATCACATACTACAACATCAACATCTAGTGTTAAAAGATTTTTACCTTCTACATTACCAATAAAATTTAAATTTGAATCTTCCTTTAAAAGCTTATAGCATTCTTTTACTAAATCATTACCTTTACCTTCTTCACTTCCGTTTGAAAGTAAGGCTATTTTAGGGTTTTCTTTACCATATGCTTCCATATATGCTTTACCCATTTTAGCAAAATCATATAATTCATCAACTCTTACATCTGAATTCGCTCCACAATCTACTAAGCAAAATGGATGAAGTCCACCAAGTATAGGAGATAGGGCTGGTCTAACTTTACCAATTCTTCCTAATATGAATGTTGATGAAACTAATATAGCGCCTGTAGAACCACATGATACAAATCCTTTTATTTCATCATTTTCTTTAGCTAATGTTAAGCCTTTAATCAATGATGAATTAGGTTTTGTTTTAAATGCTTTAACTGGCTTATCATAATTAGTTATTGCTTCATTACAATTAACTATTTCAATTCTTTTATTATCATAATTTAAATCTTTTATTTCATTTAATAATTCGTCTTCTGGGCCGCACACATATAAATAAAGGTCATCTATATCATTAATTGCATCTATAGCACCTTTTATTAAATCTTTTGGTTTATTATCTGCACCCATTAAATCAACAACTAGCTTTATCATGTTATACCTCTTATTATTACATTTTATCATAATTTTGTATCTATTTCAATAAAACAAAGCGACCAAATAAGACTTGGTCGCAGTTTTTATTCAGAATATTTTTTTAAATGCTTATTTACAATTTTAAATAAAATTATGTAAATAGGAATCGCAACTAAATCAAATACTAAAAAGCTGATATAAAATGCTGGTGATGTAAATAATTCAACAACACCTTCATTATTCCATGGTTGCAT
>CADBQV010000051.1 GCA_902796895.1 uncultured Erysipelotrichaceae bacterium
AAGATATTTATTAAATTATGCAAAATGCTATGCACTTTTAATTTCTAAATGTAATACACTTGAAGAAATAAGAATGTTTTATGATATCCTATCTTTCGTTAAAGAAGGAGAAACATCAGTAAGAAGAGAATTTATAACTAAGCATGGCTTAAATGACTATGATGTAGAAACATCTATTCCTGATATTGAAAATCAAATATATATTGATTCAATGATGAATTGGTGTCATAATGGTTCCCTTGTAGAAGGTACTATGTCTATACTTCCTTGTATGTTATCATATGGTTATATTTTTAATAAGCTATATAAGGAAAATCCTAATATGCTAAAAAATAATCCTTTTAAGGATATACTTGAAGGATATATTGGTGATGAGATGGAATTATGGTGTAAAGAATGGGCTAATTTCGCTAATACACTAATGAATAAATACCCTAATTCATTTGAAAAATGTAAATCAATTTTTAGATTTTCATCACTTAGAGAATTAGAATTCTGGAAGATGAGCTATAATAATAAATTAGAATTTAAATTTTAAAATTATGCCTTTTAATTAAGGCATATTTTTATTATTTGATTAATTTATAAAAATAGGTTAAAATAAATATAATATAAATCATTTATAAAAATTAAAGAGGTGAATCATATGAAAAAGGTAATTGCAGTATCAGGAATAAGTTTCATTGGACTTCCTTTAGCTAGCTTACTTGCACTTAAAAACAAAGTTTTTATCGCATCAACTAGTGAAAGAAAAGTAGAAAAAATTAATAATAGACAATCAACTATCTTAGATGATTTATTAGTTAAATTATTTAATACAAAAGAATTAGATTTAACTGCAACACTTGATTATGAATTAGCTTATAAGGATGCTGATTTTGTAATTGTTGCTAACGCATCAATGTATGATAGAAAAACTAATTCATTTGATACCTCAAAGGTTGAAAAAACAATTGAGACGATAACTAAAATAAATCCTAATGCTCTAATTATTATTAAATCATCTATTCCTTTAGGATTTACACAGTTAATGAGAGAAAAATATAATAATAAAAATATTATTGTCTCACCTCTTTTTGCTAGAGAATCAAATGCTATTTATGATAATTTACATCCAAAAAGAATTATTATAGGTTGTCCTAAGGATGATAAAGAATTATTAGAAAAAGCAGAAGAATTTGCTAGTTTATTAATAGATATTAGTAAAGATAAGGAAGTACCAGTATTATATACTGGTTTAATGGAAGCAGAAGCTATTAAATTATTTACTAATACTTATTTAGCAATGCGTGTTGCTTTCTTTAATGAATTAGATACATATACTAAAATTAAGGGTCTAGATACATTAGATATAATAAATGGTATATGCTATGACCCAAGAATTGGTGATTTTTATAATAACCCATCATTTGGTTATGGTGGTTCAAGCTTACCTAATGATACTATGCAGCTTGAAGCAAATTTTAAAGATATACCAGAATGTTTAATATCTTCAATATCTAAATCTAATCATATAAGAAAAGATTTTATAGCAAATGATATATATGAGATAGGAAAGAAAAATGTACCATTTGGAGAACCTACAATTGGTGTATATAGATTACTAATGAAGAAAAACTCAGATAATTTTAATTTATCATCTACAAAAAGTGTAATTAAAAGATTATCTAAAATGGGTTTAAGAGTAGTAATATATGAACCTAATTTATATACTGATTCATTTGAAGGCTATGAGGTTATCGCATCACTAGATGAATTTTTAACAATTACAGATGTAATCATTGCCAATAGATATGATCAATGTCTAGATGATGTAAGTGAAAAAGTATATACTAGAGATATATTCAATAGAGATTAATAAAAACGGGATTACCCGTTTTTATTTTAAATAATCTATTTAAGCGTTTTTACATTTTATTTTTATTTATTATTTTATATAATAAAAATATATTATAAATGAGGTGTTATTTTGGCAAAAATAATAATAGAAGCAAAAAATTTAGTAAAAACATATGGTGAAGGTGACTATATTACATATGCCTTAAACAATGTATCAATAAATGTCTATGAGCATGAATTTTTAGTAATTGTAGGTGGTTCAGGTTCTGGTAAATCTACATTTTTAAATATGCTTGGTGGAATTGATAATGTTAAATCAGGTGAAATAATTGTAAATGGAGAAGATATTTGTAAATATAATGATAAGAAATTAACATTATATAGACGTGATAAGGTTGGATTTGTTTATCAATTTTTTAATCTAATTAATGATTTAACAATTTATCAAAATGTTATTTTAGCACCAGGTGCTAGAGATAAAGAAAAAGCATATCAATTGTTAAAAAGAGTAGGACTTGAAGGAAAAGAAAATAAATTTCCAAGACAATTATCAGGTGGACAACAACAAAGAGTTGCGATTGCACGTGCCCTTAATAAAAATAGTGATATCTTACTTTGTGATGAACCTACAGGTGCCTTAGATGATGCATCAGGTAAAGAAGTTTTAAAATTACTTGAAGAAATCCATAATGAAGGTAAAACTATAGTACTTGTAACACATACAAAAGAAATTGCAGGTATGGCTAATCGTGTAATAACAATGAAAGATGGTTGTGTTATTAAAGAAGAAATAAATGAACATGTTATAAGCGCAAAAGAGGTTGAATGGTAATGACAAAGATGATGCTTAAGCCTTTTTTAAAAAGGTTCTTTGGATTATTTATCTCAATGGTATTTGTATCATCACTTGCTATTGCACTTTTAATCGCATTTGCATCAGCTATTTCTAATTTAACTTCATCATATAAATCATATTTAAATAATTATGAAAATATTGATGCAGTTATTAATACTAATATAATTACAAGAGATGAAATAAGTTCTTTTTCAAGTGAAATAAAGGATGTAAATAATATTGATGCTAGATTAACACTAGATGCATATTTAAAAAAAGATGATGGAAGAATTATTACTGCAAGAATTTTTTCATTTAATGAAAAAGAAAATAAATGCTTTAAAAGATATATTTTAGATAGTACAGTTAAACATGATAATAAAATAAATATATCTGTTGTAAGAAAATTTGCAGATAATAATAACTTCAAACTTGGTGATACAATTAAAATTGGATATTTTAATTTTTATTTAGATTTTTATATTAATGAAATAGTAGAAACTCCAGAAGCAATTCAAGCTAGAGCGAATGAATATGTATGGAGTGATAATACTGATTTTGGATATTTATATATTAATGAGACTGAATTAGATAAAGCATTATATCAAATTGGTTATTTAATTCAACGTAAAATTAATGAAAATCCTGAATTTAAAGAACAAATAGAAAATGATCCTACACTAGGTGTAAGTATTCCAAATTTTATAAAAGAAAATGTAGTTGGTAAAAACTATGCTTCAATGTTTGCTAACCAATTATTAGTTGAAGGAAATAAGAATGTTAGTGAAAAAGAAATATTAGACCAAACACTAAATTTCTTAAATAGTAAAAACATAACAGTAACAACAAGTAATGAGGCTCATAGCTTATTTTATATTTTATATATTGAAAATTGTATTAAACAAATAAGAGTTGCAGCTATATTCTTACCTATATTTTTCTATGTAGTAACAATGATTATAATTGGTTTATTTTTAAATCAAATTATCAAAATAATGACACCAGAAATTGGTATAATGATGTCTATTGGTGTTGGTAAAAAGGATATATTATCATTATTTTTAGTATATTCTATTTTAATGTCTATAGTTGCAGGTATAATAGGTTCTATACTTGGATATTTCTTAAATTATTTGCTTGCAAATGTATTAATAAATGTATATTCAATGCCAACAATTCCAAAGGTAATTAGTCCATTAATTTCATTCTTTGCAATATTAATTTTAGTAATTTTTTCAATAATTACTACATTAATTGCTTGTCAAAGAATTTATAAAATAACACCAAAGGATGCGACAATTAATAATGAATCAAAACGTAAAGAAACACCTAAATGGATTCAAAAATTAACCAAAAAAGCACCAATGAATATGAAATTATCAATTAATTCAATTGTTCAAAATCTAAGAAGATTTTTTGTATCAACATTTTCTATTTTTGCAGCATTTGTATTAATGATTTTAGCATTATTTTTCTTTGCTTCAAAAACAGAATTGATGGATCAAACAACTGAAAGAAGATTAAATTTTGATCTTCAAATGTATTTACAAGAAGTAATTGATAATGAAAAATTAGATAAAATAAAAAGCCAAGAATATGTATCAAAAGTAGAAGATTGTTATTATACATACCTAAAGGCTAAAAGTAAAAATACAGATAAAGAAATATATTTAGAATGCTTAGCATATGATGAAAATTCATTAAATAATTTAGTATATATTCCTACAAGTAGTGGCTATGGTGAATTAAAAATAAAAAATGAAGGAATAATATTAAATGAAAGTGATGCTAAAAATTTAAATGTTAATGTAGGTGACTATATTATTATTAATGAAAAAGAAGTATTAGTTACAGATATTACATTAGAATATTTCCATCCAATAACTTATTTATCTAAAAATCAAATAACTAAGCTTGATGTAAAATATGTTTCATCACTACTTGTTATGCTAAATAATAAAAATAGTGAGGGTGAATTCTTATCATTTTTAGCAAGTAATGATATAAGAAGCTTAAATGTATTTTCATCATCACTTAAAAAAGATATTCATGGTATATTTGATTCTATTGATATATTTATTGTAATAATGATTATATTTGCTTTCTTAATGGGATTTATTATTTTAACTATTATGAGTCAAAATACATTAATGGAACAAAAGCG
>CADBQV010000052.1 GCA_902796895.1 uncultured Erysipelotrichaceae bacterium
GCACTTGCAACAACTACACTTAACTTTACAACAACAATATCTATTGATGGATATTATACAGGTGGTACTCAATATTCAATTGGTGATTATGCATTTGCAGCATTTGATGGTTCAAATTTATCAAGTTATACTATGACATCTAATTTATTTAGATTACAAAATTTATGTGATGGATTAGTATCAATTGGCGTACATGCATTTAGAGGACGTAGAAATGTATTTGTAGGTATAAATGGTCAATTACCAACAACTTTAACTACAATAAAAGAATTTGCATTCTATAATGTTAATACAGCTGTTGAAGAGGTAGTTGTACCTGATTCAGTAACAGTTATTGGTGATAATGCATTTAGAGGAACAAATGCTGGCAAATATACAATTGGTAAATATGCCGTTTTAGGCTCAGGTGTATTTGGTAAGATTACTTCAGCAGCAACTGCATTATATTTCAATGGTACAGTAGCTGAATTAGCTAATATCCGTACTAAGTGGAATTCAAACTGGAACAGTGATTCTAAATTTACTTCAATTATTTGTACTGATAATACTTACGTAATTTAATAAGCTAATATAATTAGTACATAAACAAAAGGTGATTGCATTCCTAACGAAAAGTTAGAGGTGTAAATCACCTTTTTACTTCTTCTATTATTAAAATTTGTATATTACTAAAAATAATATTGACATAAAAATAGTAATTTGATAAAATAAAACAGCATGGTTTCTAAAAGAAAGGCAGGAGATATCTATGAAAAGAACTTATCAACCAAATAAGCGTAAAAGAAAAGTAACTCATGGCTTCCGTGCTCGTATGGCAACTAAAAACGGAAGAAAAGTTATCGCTGCAAGACGTAAAAAAGGCAGAAAACAATTAACTGCTTAATAAATTATATTGAACTAGTACGACCAGAATAATATAAAAAATATTTTTTGGTCGTCTTTTTTTATATAAGTTAGGATATCAAGTGAAAAAACAATATCGCGTAAAGAAAAATCAAGAGATTGAATTAATATTAAATGAAAATATATATGCTAAAAATATGTATTTTTCATTATTTAAAAGAAAAAATAGTGAAACCATCCATTTTAGATATGCGATTAGTGTAGGAAAAAAAATAGGTAACGCTGTTGTAAGAAATAAAATCAAAAGACAAGTAATATCTATTATTGATAATTTAAATATTAAAATAGACTCTAACACAGATGTTTTTCTAATTGTAAAACCTAAAGTATTAGAATTAGATTATAATTCTATGAAAAAGCAAATAGAATATTTATTTAATAAGCAAAAATTATTACAAGGAGAAAAAAATGACTAATTTTTTCTATAAAAATAGATATAAATTTATTCTTGTATTAGTAATTGGAATTTTTGTTATATCACTTTCAAGCTGTAGATTTGATGCAGGTAACTGGAATTCAAAGCCATATACAACATATGGTCAAGAATGGGTAGATTTATGGAATGGTGGCAAAGGTGCATTTAATGCATTATTTGCATGGCCAATTAACTTATTATCATACCCAATTGCACTTATTTGTTCTACTATTGGTGGTTGGTTAGGTAGCTCATATTTCTGGGGTATCTTCTTTACAACTATTATTGTAAGAACACTTGCATGGCCAATTTACTCAAAACAAAATTCTTCAAGCTTAAAGATGCAATTAATGCAACCAGAAATGGCAAAAATACAAAGAAAATATGCAGGAAGAACTGATCAAAGAAGTCAAGCACAGCAACAACAAGAAATGATGGCTTTATATAAGAAATATCATATAAATCCAATCGGTTGTTTCGGTACAATGCTATTACAGTTCCCAATATTTATGTCTATGTATGAAGTTGTACAAAGAGTTAATGCTAGAGCAACAACTGTAGTAAATGGAGCTTTAAGTATTGAAGTTGCAGGAGATCTTGCACTTCATGATACTAAAGTATTTGGAATATTTGAAATGAATACTTCTTTTTGGAATGCAACAGAGGTTAAGGATAAGATTTTTGCATTAGTTATAGCACTTCTATTTGGTGGTATAACATTCTTACAACAAAAATTATCACAAAGACCTTTAAGTTATCAAAAGAAATATAAAAACGAACAAAATCAACAAAAAAATCAAAACCAAATGAAATGGGTTATGACAATTATGAATGTTATGTTTGTTATTATGTCACTTTCTAATACAGCACTAGCTGTATATTGGTTAATCGGTGGTATTTATCAAATAGGTCAATCTCAAATTGGTAGAGCAATCAATGAACATAATTATAAAAAAGCTCAAGAAAATAATATAATAATATAGGTGATTCTATGCAAAAGAAAGTTGAGTTTATTGCAAAAAACTTAGAGGAAGCTCAAGTAATTGCAGTTGAAAAGCTACATATTTCTAGTGATAAAATATTTGTTAATGTTTTAGGTGAAACACCAGATGGAAATGTTAACTGTGAAGCTATAGTTGATATTAACCTAACACTAGAAGGTAAAAAGTTTTTAGAAAATTTATTAAAATCTTTAAACATTGTTTATCAAATCGAAGCTAGAGGAATTAATAATGAAACTGAATTACATTATTTAATTGATTCATATGAAAATTCATTATTAATTGGCGTTAAAGGTAAAACTTTAGAAGCTATTCAAGCACTTCTTCGTGCATTTATTTCTTCATATACTAAAGATCATATTGTTGTAACATTAGATATTGGTGGATATCGTGCTAATCGTGCTCACCAATTAGAAATCTTAGCTACTAAAAAAGCAGTTCAAGTAGCAAGATCAGGTAAGGCTGAAAAATTACCTCATATGAATTCTTTTGAAAGAAGAGTAATTCATGAAAAGCTTTCTGATTGGAAGGATGTATATACTGAATCAGAAGGTGAAGGCGAAGAAAGAGCAATCGTTATTAAGCCTAGAAATAAAGATAATCAAGAATAAAATATTTAAATTCAAAAGCGTATAATTATTTATGCGCTTTTTATTTATAAAAAATATATATTACTTCTTCTTTTTATTATGTAATTATTTATAATAATTAATATTTATGGTAAAATATCAATATGAAACGTTTTTTAAAAATCTTTTTAAGTTCCTTTATAGGAATAATAATGTTCATATTAATTTGGGCTACTACTGTTACTGTAGTTAAGCATATTCAAACTACAATTAAGATTGAAGATTTCAAATCTAAGGCAATATTAACGGAGGATGAAGAATTTAAGGATGTTGCTAATACTAGATTTTACAAAGTAGCATCAAATGAAGAAAGACCAACCATGTTTGTTAAAAACAAGACATTATATCCTGGTTTAGCTGGTGATATAATTGTCACATTAAAATCAGGATTTAGTGATGCATTTGTGGATGGCTTTATTACTTTTTATGCTGGTGGTCATGCCGCAATGATTAGTGATAATTTTTATGATACTACACACAAGATAAATCTAGATAATACTAAATCTATTGAAGCAACAGGACTTTCAACTGATGGTAATAATACTTGTCAAATATTTGATAGATCTTATTGGTCAAGAAAAAGCCCTTATACTGAAGTTATATGCTTAAGAGTTAATATGACAGATATAGAAAGACGTGAAGTAATATCAAATATCAACACCTTTGTAGGTGATGATTATAATTATTCATTTTTATTTAATACAATTAATACTTCTTATTGTTCCGATATAATGTTTAAATCATTTAGAAAAATAGGAAAAAATTTAAATAAGGATGGATTTGCTACTACTATTTATGATTTAATAGTATCAGGAGATTGTTATATATCTTATTATCATTATTTTGATGATGCTGGTATTAAACATGTATATTATCTTGGATAGGAGGAATAAATATGGCATATGTTGCATTATATCTTGCTTATAGACCTCAAAAATTTAGTGAGGTTGTAGGACAAGAACATATTATAAAAACACTACAAAACGCAATAAAACTAAATAAAGTAGCTCATGCATATTTATTTTGTGGTCCAAGAGGTACAGGAAAAACAACACTCGCTAAAATAATGGCTAAAGCAATGAACTGTGAAAATGGTCCAACAACTGAACCATGCGGCGAATGTGAAAATTGTAAAGCTATTACAAAAGGAACACTATCTGACGTTATAGAAATCGATGCTGCTTCTAACAACGGTGCTGATGATATTAGAGCGCTTAGAGAAACAGTTAAATTTTTACCTGCACAGGGTAAATATAAGGTTTATATCATAGATGAGGTTCATATGTTATCTAATGCAGCATTTAATGCATTATTAAAAACACTTGAAGAACCTCCAAAGCATGTAATATTTATACTTGCTACTACTGAACCTTATAAATTACCTAATACAATCTTATCTAGATGCCAAAGATTCGATTTTCAATCTATTACTATAGAAGATATACTATATAGATTAAAAATCGTTGCTAAAGAGGAAAATATCAATATTTCCTTAGAGGCATTACAACAAATAGCTACTTCTGCTGAGGGCGGAATGCGTGATGCATTATCTTTATTTGATCAATGTATTAGCTATAGTGTAAATGAAGAAATATCATTAGATGATGTACTTGCTGTATCAGGTAATGTTAATTATGTAAAAATAATTGATTTATTAAATGCTTGCATTAGTGAAGATGAAGCTAATGCATTAGTATTATTAAATAATATTATTAAAGAAGGTAAGGAAGTACCTAGAATAATAAATGATATAGAATTATTCTTAAGAGATGTATTATTATTTAAAAATAATACTATCTTAGAAGATAGAATGATGTTTAAAAATGAAGCATTCGTAGATTTGTCTAATGCTTTAGGTAAAAATGTCATTTATAAATGGTTAGACATTTTAAATAATGCATCACAGGAAATGAGATTCTCTACTCAAAAACGAGCTTTCCTTGAACTTGCAATATTAAAAATGAATGATACTAAATTAAATAAAGAAGTTTCTTTATTAGATAAAATAGAATCATTAGAAAAGACTGTTGAATTATTATATAAAGAAAAAAATAGTACTACTTCTTCTTTTAATATTAATAAAAATTTCACTCCAAATATTACAACAAGAGACGAAATTAAGAATTTAAGAGAAAATAAGGCTAATTTTAGAGAAAACGAGCCTACAAATATCAATAAAAATATAATTCAAGAAAACAAACAAAATGTTAGTATTGAAGAAACACCAAAACCACAACAAATTGTTAGTGAAGAAAAACCAGCTTCACCAACACCAAATATATCAGATGCTATAAATCAAAATAACGAAATAGAAAATGAAATTATACCTGATGATGAAATTAATATCTTAGAAATTGAAGAAATCATCAATAATGCTTCTAAAGAAAAGAAAGAGGCATTAGTAAAGGTGTGGTCTAAAATTGCTGAAGACAATCAAAATAATTTCGCAATTCAAATGTTAGTAAGAGGCAAAATTGTCGCTGTATCAGATACATCTTTTATTGTTGAATTAATGGATTTAGGTTTCTGTAATAGAGTTATGGCATATGAAAATTACGTTAAAGTAATGGAAGTATTTAACGAATGTGGTATCGAACTTAAAAACTATATTTGTATACCATCTAAGGTATGGGAAAAAATTATAAAAGATTACAAATCTAAATATAGCTTAGAAAATAAAAAGCCTAAGCTAGAAAATATTAGAATAGGTGTAAAAAGAACAGTTATTCCAAATAAGGTAGAAACTGTAGAAGATGAAATAGAATCAAAGGTTAAGGATTTATTTTCAGAAGATGAAATAAAAATAATAGAGGAATAGGTGAATAAAATGAATCAAGCACAAATGATGAAATTAAAAAAGATGCAAAAAGAAATGATGGAAGCTCAAGCAAAGCTTGAGAGTACTGTATTTAAGGGTACTTCAGGCGGTGGAGTTGTAGTTGCCATGGTAAAAGGTACTCATGAAGTTGTATCTGTAGAAATTGATAAAGAAGCAATTGAAGATGATCTAGAAATGGTTCAAGATATGATTGTTTTAGCTATTAATGATGCTAATAAGCAAATTGAAGCTGAAAGCCAAAAATTAATGGGTGGCTTTGGCTCATTAGGAATGGGATTATTCTAAGATGAATAAATATCCTAAGGCATTAGAAAATCTAATTGAATGTTATTCTAAACTTCCTGGAGTTGGTAAAAAGACTGCTGAAAGATATGCTTTATATAGCTTATTTTCAATGAAGGAAGAAGATTTAATTGATTTCAAAAATGCACTTGAAAGCTTGAAAAAGGATATTAAGATTTGTCCGTCATGTGGAAACATTACAGAAGGAAACTTATGTTCTATTTGTAATGATAAAGAAAGAAATCAAAGACAAGTTTTAGTAGTTGAAACAGTTAAAGATCTTTTAATATTTGAAAATGTAGGACAATATAGAGGAATTTACCATGTATTAAATGGTGCTATTAATTTTTCTAAAGGAATAACTATCAATGATTTAAATATTGATTCTTTAGAAGAAAAAATAAAAAATAACCAGGTTGATGAATTAGTACTTGCTACTAATGCGACAATCGAAGGTGAAACAACTGCCAGATATTTAAAAGAATTATTTAGAGGATATAATATAAAAATCACAAGAATTGCATATGGTATTCCTGTTGGTGGAGATATATCATATGCAGGTGAACTTACAGTCCTAAAGGCACTTGAAGGAAGAAGAGATTATTAATGAAATTAGAATTTATTTCTTTTGATAAAGATAAAAATAAAACAAGCTTTATTACAGATTATGAAATCATTAATGATCAAATAATATTTGAAGATAAATCTAATATTAATACAAAGATTTATTTAAAAATAAAAGATTCTAAAATAGATATAAGAAGAATTGGAAATACAAAAATGAAAATGACCCTAGATTTAGCAAAAAAAACCGAGGGTTATTATAAAAATGATATGTCTTTAGAATTTGAATTTTTATGCTTATGTCATGATTTATTAATAGAAAATAACAAAATAAAAGCAAGATATGACATGATTATTGATGATGAAGTAATAAATACTACTGATTTGATGATAATTATGTATTAAAAATACTTGCAAAATCTAAAGATTTTAAGTAAAATATAATAGCATTTGTTTAAATGGAGGAAATTATGGATAATATTTCTGGACTATCACTATTAGAAATAGCAGTAAAAGTAATTGAAGAAAGAAAAGAGCCAATTAATATCAATGAATTAATTCAAAAGGTAATGGAATTAGCTAATGTAGGTGATGATGATAAAAACACAGTAAAAGCTAAATTATATGTTGATATTACAACAAGCTCTAAATTTGTATATATTGGCGATGAAAACTGGGATTTAAAGATTAATCAATCTTTAGACATCTTTGATAAAGATGGTTCTCAATTCAATCCTAAAACAGCAGCTGATGAAGCTAAAGCATTTGATGACGAAGAGAACGAAGATCTTGATGAAAATGATCTTGATGACGATGAAGA
>CADBQV010000053.1 GCA_902796895.1 uncultured Erysipelotrichaceae bacterium
CGTCATATTCATAATTATATCTAATTTGACCATCTTCAGTTTGGTAATAATCTTTATTATCTGTATCATCATGATAATAATAGAATAAATTAGAATCTCCTGGTTTATATTTTATATCCTTATCATTTGAATCTTTATAATTATCCATTTGATTATATTTATATGATGATACTTGATATGATAATAATTCATAATCATAATCTAATTCAAAGTCTAATTCCTTACTTATATTCTTTGAATATCTTATAGTCTTATTGCCAATAGTATAAACTACTTCAAATTCGGCATTTATTATATATGAATCTAATTCCGGATAAATTAATGTTCCTTCTAATGATTCTATAGACTCTTCATTTGTATAATAAATTACACCATCTGTAAGTGCTGCACCATCAGGTAATGTGATCTTGTATGGAACTACAACCTCACCATCTGCTGATAATTCATAATCACCAAGTGTTATATCAAAATCGATATTAACCTCTTCAATTGTATAAGATGAATTCCAATTTGCCTTAATAATTTCAATCTTAATTGATTTAATCTTATCAATATCATTTTTCATCATATCTACAACTTCAAATGAACCAGAATTATCACTAGCATCTACAGTTCTTATTAAAGTACCATTTGAATCATATTCATGAATTTTATAAGACATGCCTGACATTTCTTGATTATATGTGATATATCCTCCATATCCTGTTTCATTAAATGATATTTCAACATTCTCTACAAATTCTTTCTTATCGAATTGGTAAGATTTTAATTCAGTACTTTTATATACTATGTTGTAATTATTATTTTGATAACTAATTTGTTTTAATTCTTCTAATACTAATGTAACATCACTATATGCCATAGGAACATTTACTTCAATTCTACCATATGCTAAATATCCTTCGGCAACAACCTTATCATCACTATATGCTAAAACTCTTAATGTATCTTTAGTATCGATATTTTCAAATGGAGTTTCAATATAGATGTAATTATACCAATCATAATCATTATTTGTAAATTCAAATTTATCTACATCATATTTACCAGTATATATACCTAAATCAACTTCTTTTTCAAGCTTTAATGTTGATATATTTGTAACATTTGTAAATTTGTTAGTTACATCATTATATATAACATTATATTTAACTTTAGCAATTGATTTTGATATATCACCTGTAATATATAAGCTTATTGTAGTACTGTTATCATCTTCTAATTTATAAATATCATATAAATATCCAGCACCTTCATATGAAGCTTTTTCTAAATCTATTTCATATTCTTTATCATTATAATAAATAACAGGTTTAGTATCTGGATTTAAATATTGATTTAAGAATTTAACATTAATTAATGTATAATTATCTTCTTTATTATTATAAATAAATGATCCTTCTAGATTTAAGGTATCATATCCAGGGACAACTGGAATATAATATGATCTTTGATATAAAGGATCTACTGAATAATAGAAATTATTATAAATATAATATACGAAATATTTAAAATCATATTCATAATCTTCAATATTTTCAAGTACTAGATTTTTAGTATTTGAATAATCTGTGTAATTATAATAAGTATTACCATCTTTAACGTATGAATATTCTAATCTAGATACATGCTTATCACTTTCAAATTCAGTATCGAAATAATAATTTACAGTACCATCTTCATTTTCTGTTTTAAAATAATTTACATACGCATTTCCATTTAGTGTATATCCTGCTTGGAATGTGTCATAATCACTTGATCCAAAATCATATGAACTTCCTGCAAGATTATCAATCAAGAATTCTTGATTATTATATCCAAATCCATCGATATAATATTTAACATAACGATAATTATCTCCTGTTGATTGATCAAATTCAGAATGTACATTAAATCTATAATATTTACCATATCTTTTAGCATTTGATATTACTTCTATTCCATCTAACGCTTCATAAGTTATTGGTAAGTCACAATTTACATTCTTACCATCAACTGTTACATCAAATGCGACATTATAATATTCATATCCACTATTTTCATATAAGAAGAATCCTTCAGTATCAATATTAACTTCTAATTCTTTTTGAATATTAATAGATGTTGTAAGTCTTACTCCACCTACATTTCTTGTAATCTCAATATTTCCTTCAATTTTATTATTATTTAATGTTTCAATAATGATATCGCCTGTTACATCTTCTAATTCAACATCGTAAATAGACGCACCATTATAGATAGAATAATTCATATATTCTATATCATCTTTATTTAAGCTAATTTCATAAGGTATTATTACATTACCTTTTTCATCAATAGATATATCTTTAAAGTCAGCTTCTGTATTTTCAATATCTACTTTATTTTTAATTAATTCTTTATCATCATGTAAAACACTTATTTCTAAAGCTTTTAATTCTAATTTATTTGTAGAATCTAAATTAATTTGATATTCATCAGCAAATTCTAATCCATTAAATGGCTTTAAATCCTGAGTTTTTGTTGAATCATCACTATATGTTTCAACAACCTTAACCATATATTCTAAATTTGAATCTAATATTTCGCTATTTAATAGCATATTTAAGCTATAGCCCATATCATATACATTTAAGCTTATTTCATTTGATAGTGGTTCAAATGTATATTCTAATACCTTCTTATTAAATTCTTCATATTCTATACCATTATCATCTATATATAGGGCTTTTTCTTCTGTCATTAATCTTCTTAATTCGACAAATTCTATTTTTATATCATTATAAATAGGATTTATTTCAAGCTCTAATTCTTTTTCATTAGAATGAATAGGCTTCATTATTAAATTATCATTATTGTCATATACATTTACTAAATATGATTCACTATTATCAAATGAATTATCAAATCCAGTATTGATATTTAATATTCTACCTCTTGATACATCAAATGATGAAGATACACTATTTTCATTAAATGTATAATTAGATTTATATCTTTTTTCTGTAGGTATGAAATCATCAGGATATTTAGTAGTTTCTTCGTATCTACCTATTTCTACTGCTTCTTCACCGTTTATTCTATTTTTTATTACAGCATAAGCAATAGCTGATACCTTTGTATTGTTACTTAGATTTTCTAAGCGACCTCTTACAAAGCCTTGTTTATCCTTTTCGCTTTCTTTTTTTACTAATACGTCATTTGTATATATTTCTACATATGAATTATCAGAAATATGATAATAATCTGAAATATAAACATCATAGCTTAAATTAAAAATACCATCCTCATAATTAGGCTCAGGTTTCATTAAAAAGCTTGCCTTAGGAAGCTGTTCATCGTTAGTCGATGCAGTAATTGTTTTATAATTCCATTCACCAATTATTTCATCGCCTTTTCCAACTATAACTATTTGATATTCATTATTAGGTAATAAACCTGTTACTATTTCTTGTTGTAATCCTTCTTCAACGATTGGATGTTCAGCAATAGTTTTATTGTTATATTTAACTCTAATTACATATTCATAACCCTTAGCTAAATCACTAACATCTATTTGATATGATATAAAATTAGTACCTAATTCTACTTTAGGCAAACCAATTGTAGGTGCCGCAGTAAAAATAGAACCACCAATTGTTACAGCAACTGCGGCAACACTTAATATTGTTACACCACTTGTTAGGGCGGCACTTGATGATACTACTGATGTTGATGCGGCTTGAGTTGTTGCGGCACTTGACGCTTCTGCCTCAGCACCATTTACATTAG
>CADBQV010000054.1 GCA_902796895.1 uncultured Erysipelotrichaceae bacterium
ATACTGTTTTATGATTATTAACCCAGTCTTCATTTTTATATTCTGAATATATTTTTGTTGTTACATCGCCTTTTAAGTTATATTCATATTCAAATTTATAATCAAATAAATTATTGTCATCTAAATATAATTCATATATTGGATGTTCGACATTATCAAAATATATGTATTCTTTTAATTTAACCCAAGTATTATTTATATATTTTGATAATTTACCTGTTAAATAATTACCATCATTATCATATGTATACTCTTCTAATGACTTATAGTTATAATTAGAATCTATTGTCAAATCATAAACTACTCTTGATATATTTCCAAAATATTTAAATACACGCATTTTTAGCCATGCATTATTCACATATTTTGAAAATGTTTCAGTTATTGTATTACCTTCATCATCACGAACATATTCATATTTAAAATTTAATGAACCATCAGTTTTTAATTCTAAAGAATACATTGTTTTTTCTTCATTATTATAATATGCATATTCTTTTAATTTTACCCATTCATTATTAATATATTTTGAATATACTTTTGTTAGCATATTACCATCATTATCATATGTATATTCATATTTATCATTTAATGAACCATTAGAATTTAATGATGCTTTACATATTACTTTTTCTTCCCCATTAATATATACATATTCATCTATTTTAGCCCATTTATTATTAATATATTTTGAATATGCTTTTGTTAGCATATTACCATCATTATCATATGTATATTCCATTAACGAAACAAATTCATTAGAATAAGTTAATGTTAATTCATATAAATTTTTTGATTCTCCATTAATAATTCTAGTTTCTTTTGTCTTTACACACTCACCGTTTATGTAAACATAGGCGGTAAAGCCTAAATATTTTCCATCTTCATATATGTATTCTGATTTTATATGCTTTTCCCAAGTATCATTTACTAACCATGAAAGAACATATAAAATTCTATGTCCAACAATATCATATGCGTATTCTGTTTTTGAAGTCTTTTCCCAAGTATCATTATCCATGAGTGAAGTTTCAAATGATATTATATCTCCTTTATCATCATATTTATATTCATCTCGTTTAGATGGAAAATATGAATCCCAATTTATTTCAAAAACAATATATTGCTTACCATTAACATATGTATATTTATCACATTCTTTCCACATATTATCTAAATATCTATATTTAGTTTGAGTAAGCCAATTACCATCATTATCATATGTATATTCTTCTTTAGAATTAAATGTATTATCTTCTTTATAATAAATTTTATAAAGTGTACATAATTTGTTATTTATGTATGTACTTTCACCTGATAAAAGCCACTCATTATTTTGATAAATATATCCAATACGTCCTGTTTCATTGCCATTATCATCATACTTATATTCAGTTTTACTATCAAAAGAATTATCAGCATTTAATCTAATATCATAAATCCTTACCATTTTATTACTAATGGCTTTAGATTCTCTTATAACTACCCATTCGTCATCGATATATTTTGAGATTTTATAAATCAAAATATTTCCACTATCGTCATATGTGCTTTCTTCTTTAACTTCATACATATCATTTGAATTTAATGTCAATGTATATATTTCTTTAGATTTATTATTTATATATTGATATTTATTTAAAACAATCCAGTCATTATTAACATATGTTGATCTTGTTTTAAATAACATATTTCCATCATTATCATATGTGTATTCGAATTTAGATTTATATGAATTTTTAGAATCTAATTTTATTTCTTCAGTTATTTTAAATTCATTATTTATATATTGATAAGCATTTAAATCAATCCAATTATTATTGGCATATTTTGATTGGATTTTAAATTTAGAATTATTATATTCTAGTACCATTTCTTTTTCTTTAAATTCACCATTTGAATCTAGAGTAATAGATGATGCTTTATATAAATATTTTATATCATTTGATTCAATCTTTTCAAAATCTTTCAAAAAATCATTATATGAATCATTTGGAAATAATTTTAAAAATTCATTATAAACCTTTTGTGTATACAAATCTTCTTTTTGTTCATAGTCATCAGTTGTATCACTTATACTTCCATCTGTATTAGATGTATTAGGAATATCAGTATTTGTCTCTACTGTATTTAAATTATTTGTAGTTTCATTATTATTTGAATTACCACAAGATGTAAATGCAGTCGCAATAAATGATGATGCAATTAAAGCTAAAAATATTTTTTTCTTTTTCATAACATTCTCCCTCAATTTTCAAAAATCATATTAATTATATATTTTAATATATAAAGATGTCAATAAAATAATAAATATAAGGGGTTTTGAATACTTTTCAAAGCCCCTTACTTTATTATATTTATTTTATATATTTAATTGCCTCTCCACATTTTTCACAATAATTACTTTTTAAACTATTTGAATGTCCACATTTTGGACATGTTTTTTCTAATTTCTTTCCACAATTAGAACAATATACTTCTCCTACTTTTATAAAATCACCGCAATTAGGGCATTTCATATCTTCTATATTTGGCATTAAAGGTTCTCGACTTAAAATAACATCTATTTGATTTGCAATTCTTGAATATGTCGCACCAAATCCAATTAAAGCAATTGATATTGGAAATAATAATGATGATAATATCGTAACCCATATAAAACCATCTTTACCTAATATTGAAAAAGTGACGAATACTGATATAGATGCAATTACACTTAAAATACCAATAATTTTTAATATACGTCCTTTAGTAATATATTTTTTTCTTATTCTTTTTGCTTCTTCAATTACCTCATCAGTTCTATTAGTATTTAAATCTTGTACTATTTTTGTCCATTCATTAAACATATTTTATATCTCCCTAAATAATCTATGATTATTATATCATAAATAATTATATTTTTATTATTAATTATATAAATTATAACCAATTAATCTTTTCCATCTTCCCTGTTTATACGCAA
>CADBQV010000055.1 GCA_902796895.1 uncultured Erysipelotrichaceae bacterium
TGATGTCTTTCGGTTTTTAATCAAAATGCTAGATTTACAATCAAAAACATTAATATTAAATATTTTAGTCATTTTTGTATCAAAATGATTCAACAAACATATACAAAAATGGATTCATACCCCTATAAATTTATAAAAAAAGGCTTGATACATTGTATCAAACCTTTGATTTCTATCTGGTGCCCAAGGCGGGATTCGAACCCGCACAGTATCACTACTAATGGATTTTGAGTCCATCGCGGCTACCATTACGCCACTTGGGCAAGATATTAACGCTATAATTATAGCATTAATATAAATATAAATCAAAACTATTTTTTGCCATTTTTAATAGCTATTGCCTCATTATAAACATCTAATATATTTTGGGCAAATTGTTGTTTAGAATATGGTTCTGAAGACAATCTAGCATTTTTCTTCATTTCATCTAAATTATTTCTATTTTCATATATCTTTTTACATTTTAATTCTAATTCAGTTAATGATTCAAAGAAATAACCATTATATCCTTCTTTAATTAAATCAATAACACAATCATCCTTAAATACAATATTAGGTAGTCCTGCTGCTAGGGCTTCAATATATGTTAAGCCTTGTGTTTCACTTCTTGATGCATTTAAAAATACATCAGATATTTGATAATATAAAGGTACAATATCATAATCAACCATACCAGTAAATACTACTTTATCTTCAATACCAAATTTAGATACTTCATTTTGTAAGTTAGCAAGCTTATCGCCACCACCAACAATTAATAAAACTACATCATCGTAATTTTTAAATGTTTGGGCAAATCCTTCTATAATAAATTCGATATTTTTTTCAGAAGCTAGACGACCGATATATGCAAATACAAATTTATTTTCAATATTGCAATCCTTCTTTAATGCTTCTAAATCTTCCTTTGGATATGGTCTTGTAAATCTATCAAGCTCTATACCTGTAGGTACAATTCTTGTTTCTTTATTTTTAGGTACACCATAATCATCTAATAAAGCTAACATCTTTTTAGTTGGAAGTATTTCAATAACAGATGCTTTAGCAACTGGTCCAGTAAATAATTTTTTCATTACCTTAACCCAATATTCATGCATAAATTTATCTGTTTTTGGAAATAATGTACATATATATTCAATCCATGCAGTATGCATTGTATGAACTAAAGGAATATTTAATTTTTTTGCTGCACGCTCTGCAATATGTGAAATTGAAAATTCAGTATGAACGTGAATCATATCTAAATCATATTTTTTAACAATCTTAACACATCTTCTAAAATTAAATGTAAACCTATAGATTCTTGCAGCCTTAAAAGGATAGTGCATACCTTTAAAGCATACTATCTTTTTTCCTGCTATTTCAGGATCATTTTCAAGTTTTTTTCTATCTCCTAAAGTGAATATAATGCATTCATGCCCTAAAGCTTCTAAGCCCTCATATAGCATTTTAATTGATGTAACTACACCACTTACTTGAGGATAATATTGATCTGTAAATAATCCTATTTTCATAAAACAAACCCTCTATTCCAAATTAATTTCTTTTTTCATTTCCTTTGAAATTCTTTTATCAAATATTAAATAATTAATTAAGCCTACAAACATTAATAAATAATATGTCATAAAACGCCATATAAGCATACCAGATGAAACAATATTTGCCGCATCTAAGTCTGGATATTGTTGGATAATCATTTGCTTAAACATTACATTAAATACTAATTCTACACCAATTGCAGCACCAGGAATTGGTACCCATATTGTAGTAGTTAGGGCAAATGAAGTTAGTGCCATTGCATAGAAGAAATTTTCAAATGATAGTGGATAATCTATTATCATAAAACCAATAAAAGGTATTGCATAATAAATTAAATTAGCAATGCTTCTTGTAATTAAGCATATAAACCAAATGAAAAAATTCTTACCAATTTCTCTAAAGGCACTTTGCATATCATTAACATACATAGTTATGGCATCTGTCTTATCACCAGTAAATTTATTGATGATTTTAATTTTACATATAGCACTTATTAATTTGATTAATAAATTACCAAAATGCTTATTTAGACCTACAAGTAATATTAAAATCATTACAACTATATTAATACTAAATCCAATAATAAATAAAATAATGAAATTTTCAATGTCAGAATGTAATCTATTAAAATATATAAATACAAATACAATTGATATGATATTAATTGAGGTTTGATAAGCCAAAAAGTTTAATAATAATTGAGATGTTGAATCAGAAATTTTAACCTTCTTTTGGCTTAATGCGTAAGCTTGAAATGGTTGTCCACCTGTTGAAAATGGTGTAACAGCATTGAAGAAAAACTCACTGCCTGATATTAAATATAGGTCAAATAAGCTTAATTCTTTATATTTTATTTTTACTAAAATTATTAATGATATTCTATGAATTACTGCATATACTAAAACTAAGAGTAAACAAACTATAAGCCATACTGGCTTAAAATTAGTTTTAAATATATTAATAATAGCACCAATATCAGATAATTGAGTTAATAAAATTATTAAAAGAATTAATATAGCAGCTATTAATATTAAATACTTAATTATCTTCTTTTTAGAATACATTCTACATTTCCTCTAAGTATTTAATACCTAAAAGTCTTAATCCCTCATTTAATACTATTCTTACACTATGTGCTAATAAGAAATTTGTATTTCTTATTTTTTCATCTTCTACATTTATTCTTTCAAGAGAATAGAATTTATTAAAGCTTGATGCTAAATTTAATAAATATTTAGCTAATACTGATGGTGCATATTCTTTTGCTGCACGTTCAATTTGATTTTTAAAATCAGATATTTCTTTAGCCACATCAAAATAATGTTGCTTTTTGAATAATGATTCATCAATATTATTTACATCATATTCCTTATCTCTTAAAATTGATGCAATTCTTACACCAGTATATTGTAGGTATGGTCCTGTTTGACCTTCAAATTTAACTGCATCATCTAAATTAAATTCCACATCTGAGGCTCTATAATTCTTTAAATCAGCAAATACGATTGCTGCAATACCTACGTTTTTAGCAATTTCATCTTTATTTTCTAAACTAGGGTTTTTCTCTTCAATTTGTTTTTTAGCTAAATCAATTGCTGTCATTAAAACATCATATAGCTTTAATACATTTCCTTGTCTTGTTGATGCTTTTTTACCATTAGTTAAATAAAGACCAAAATTTACATGAACGATATCATCACTAAAATCATATCCCATTTTAGCGATAATTCTTTTTAATTGTTCAAAATGAAGCTTTTGTTCATTTCCAA
>CADBQV010000056.1 GCA_902796895.1 uncultured Erysipelotrichaceae bacterium
ATCAATTATAAAATAAAATTTTATGAAATTTATTATAAATATGATATAATTGTTAAAAAAATGGGGTGATATTATGTTTGAAAAATTGAAAAGAACTAAGGTATTTAGAGACCCACTTTATGGTTATATACAGGTTGATTATAAAATAATAAGTGATTTAATTGATTCTAAGGAATTACAAAGATTAAGAAGAATAAGACAATTATCAGGTGTTGCGATGGTATTTCAAACTGCAGAGCATTCTAGATTTACACATTCTTTAGGTACATATCAAATGGCTAATTTAGTATTACAAAATGTAGATGGTATGGAAAACTTAAGCGAATATGAGAAGGTATTATTTTTAATTGCAGCATTACTTCATGATATCGGACATGGTCCTTATTCTCATGCCTTTGAATCTATATTAGATGTAAGCCATGAAGAAATGACAGTAAAACAAATATTATCAAGTGATACAGAAGTTAATCAAATCTTAAGCATAAAAGAAGGATTAGCAGAGGATGTAGCATCTATAATATCTCATAGTGGAAAATATCCTTTAATTGAATCATTAATATCAAGCCAGCTTGATGTTGATAGAATGGATTATTTATCAAGAGATGCCTATTTTACAGGTGCAGCATATGGTCATATAGATTATTTTAGAATTTTAAGAAGTATGATTATTATTGATAATAAAGTATGCGTAAGAGCTTCAGGAGTTCATTCTATTGAATCTTATTTAATGTCAAGATATCATATGTATTTTCAAGTATATTACCATCCTGTTGCTAGAAGCTATGAATTATTACTTGAAAGTATCTATAAAAGAATTAAAGAATTAATCGATAATAATATAAATGTAGATGCAAATATTGAATCACTTTTAAATGTTATTAATTCAAGTGATGATATCAAATCATATATTAATTTAGATGATGCATATGTAAATGGATTTATAAAAGAATTAACAAATTCAAATGATAAGATATTAAATAGATTATCAAATTCATTTATGAATAGAAATCTATATTCATTTGTAGATTTAGATGATGATCCTGATTTATCATTTAAAGATGAAATATTTAAAAAATACACAAAAGAAGAATTAAAATATTATTATTTAGAAAGTATAGTAGATGGTGTAGCTTATTCTAAATTCAAGAAAAATGATATTAATGATATTAAAGTATTACTTCCATCAGGAAAGATTAAATCATTAGATGAATATTCACCAATCATTAAAAGCTTACGCCAATCAAGCTATAAGAAAATAGAAAGAAGATTTTATTTTGAATAATATAATTGTTGTAGAAGGAATACATGATGAATCAAAAATAAAGGAAGTATATCCTGATATATCATGTGTTGTTACAAACGGTAGTGAAATTAGTAAGGATACAATTAATTTAATTAAAGAATTATCAAAGAATAATAAAATAATTATTTTTACAGACCCTGATCATCCAGGAGAAAAAATAAGAAATATTATTGAAGAAAATGTTAAGGATGTATCTCATGCTTTTTTAAGAAGTAACATTTGTAGAAGTAAAAACGGCAAAAAAGTAGGTATTGAGCATGCATCTAGTGAAGCAATAATTGATGCCTTATCTAATGTAATTACAAAAACAAATAAAGAAGATACAATAACTAATATAGAATTATATTCTTTAGGCTTAAATGGAAATGATAATAGTAGGATATTAAGAGATAAAATAAGTGATTATTTAAATATCGGTCGTCCTAATGCTAAAACATTTTTAAAAAGATTAAATTTACTTGGATTAACTAAAGATGATTTAATTAATATAATTGAAAAAGAAATATAGGGTGATAATGTGCCAAAAATAGGTAATAGTAATTTCGTTAATCAAAAGATTAATGAAAATAATATATATATCAAAAAGAAATTTGGTCAAAATTTCTTAGTTGATCAAAATGTATTATCAGAAATAATAAATAAAAGTGAAATAACAAAAGAAGATTTAGTAATTGAAATAGGACCAGGCTTAGGAAGTCTAACAGAAAGATTATGTATATCTGCAGGATTTGTCTTAGCTTATGAAATAGATAGTGATTTAATTCCTATTTTAAAAGATAATTTAAAAGAATTTGATAATTATTTAATAATCAATAAAGATATATTAGATGTTGATATTAATAAGGATATAAATGAATATAAAAAGAATTATAAAAATATATATTTAGTTGCAAACTTACCTTATTACATTACAACACCAATAATTTTAGGTTTATTATCAAAAACTAAAGAAATCAAACGATATGTTATGATGATGCAAGAGGAAGTTGCTGATAGAATTTGTGGCAAACCTAAAACTAAGGATTATAATGCCTTATCACTTGCTATACAATATCGTGCGACTTCACAAAAGCTATTTAAGGTATCAAGAAATGTGTTTATACCATCACCTAATGTAGATAGTGCTGTAATTAGACTTGATTTATATGATGAAGAACCATATAAAGCAATTGATGAAGAATTATATTTTGAATTTATAAGACTTGCATTTAGTCAAAGAAGAAAGACTTTAATTAATAATTTATCTAATAAATATGAAAAACAATTTATATTAAAGATGTTAAATAATTTTAATATTAAAGAAAATATACGTGCAGAAGAATTAGATTTAAAAACATTTGTAGATTTTACAAATTATATAAAGGAAAATTATAATGAATAAAATTATTGAAAAAGCTTATGCTAAAATTAATTTAGCTCTTGAAGTAATGAATAGCGAGAATAATTATCATTTAGTCAATAATCTAATGATTTTAATTGATATTTATGATGAATTAGAATTTGAAATAGATAATGATACATTTATTGTTGATGATAAAATAGATGATAATATCATTTTAAAAGCTGCAAAATTATTTATTAATGAATTTAATATTAATTCAGGTGTAAAAATTAAATTAAATAAAAAAATACCACAAGCAGCAGGCCTAGCAGGAGGATCAACTGATGCGGCAGCTACACTTCGTGGCTTAAATAAATTATTTAATGTAAATGCATCTAATGATAAATTAAGAGATTTAGCTAAAAAATTAGGTTCTGATGTTCCATTCTTTATTGGATGTAATTTAGCTATGTGCACACATTATGGTGAAGTTATAGAAAAATTAGATATTAATTTTAAAGAATTTAATTTATTACTTTTAAAGCCAAAGTTTGGCTTATCTACAAAAGAAGTATATAAAAATTATCTTTATGATAATATATCTAAATCTAATAAGATTAAAAATATATTAGAATCTTTAAATAAAAATGACATAGAAATGCTAAAAGAAAATATATTTAATGACCTAGAAAGACCAGTATTTATGATATCTAATGAATTATTTAATATTTATAATGATATTAAAAAAATATCAAATATTTATTTAAGTGGCTCTGGTCCTACATTATATATCATTAATCCAAAAGAAGAAGTAATTAATTATATAAAAGAAACATATAATGATTGCTTTATTTATAATACAAAAACAATAAAAATTTATTAATCCTGATTCGTCAGGATTTTTTTTACAAAATATAAAATTATGTTTAATTAAAAAAATTATATAATAATATTTCGTATATTAAATTGACTACAATAATAAAAAATGTTATCATATTTTATAAAGCGTTTACATAGGAGGAAAACTATGAAGGGAATAAAAAAAATTAGCATTATAGCGTTAGGCTTAGCATTTACTTTTGGCATTGCAAGTTGTCAAAAAAAACCATCAGATGATACTATGATTGGGAAAAATGCTAATGATGGAGTAGTAAGTGCTGATCCAGGTTCAGTATCAATTGCAGAAAACTATCCTGATTTGGAAGTTGATCTAAATAGAGAAGATGCAAACTACGAGCTTCAAAATATTACTGTTGATACTACAAATGCCAATACTACACTATATCTTGGTGAGCAGTTCCATTGTGAAGGCTTAGTTGTTAAAGCAACTTATTCATTATATGATACTGCTGGAAACCAAATTTTAGATGAAAAAGGAAATGGTATTAACAAAACACAACAAGTATACGATTATAGTATCGATTCATCAGATGTTGATACATCTGTAATTGGTACATATTACGCAACAGTAAGATATCGTTATGGAAAAATAATTAGAACAAGACAAATTCTAATTAGTGTTAGTTCATCTAAATTAGAGACTACAAAGAATTTAGTATATCCTGCAGGTATAACTGCAACATATGAATTTGCAGCAACACCAGCAGGCGTTGAAAAGTTTGATAGTCATGTTGTTACAGTTAAGCAAGGAACAACATTTAGATTTGATAAAACAAAACTTACATATAAGTTATATACAAATACAGTAAGTAGAACAGGTCAATCATATAAAACAGCTGTTAGTGATTTATCTGTGACAGATGTAGTAGTTGATGATAGTAAGGTAGATTGTAACCAAAGAGGTACATATCTAATTCCTGTTACATATACAGGTA
>CADBQV010000057.1 GCA_902796895.1 uncultured Erysipelotrichaceae bacterium
AAGAAAATGCTTTTTTTAGTCTTCTAATGTTTTCTCTTATCCCTTTTTCATCATATATATGAAAAGGTGTAGGATATGTTTTAACTATTTCTTCTATTAATTCTTTTGTTACAAAAGGCTTTTTTTCCATATAAATTACCTATACTTTTCTATTATTTTAAGTGCACAATCAATTCCATCCTTTATTGCGACAACAACAAGGGATTGACCATTTTTCATATCTCCACAAACATAAATATTTTTATCATAATTAAAATCATGTAATTCAATTCTATTTTTGTTTGTTTTTATATTGTAGCTTAATGCATCACTATCACTAGTACCTAAAAATCCCATTGCGATTATTAAATAATCACAAGGCAAATATTCTTTAGTATTAGGAATATCTACTATCTTACCGTTTTCGAATTTAACCTTTTTGATATTTACTCCAATCATATTATTATTTTCATCTTTAATAATTTCATCGACTGTACTTTCATATCTTCTAATATCCTTTTTATAGATAGTATTACATTCAAAAACACCATAATCTGTTTTCTTTTTATTTGGATAATTTGGCCAAGGAAGTGTATTTTCTAGTGGTGGTTCTTTAGTGATTTCAAGCTCTAAGACTGATTTAGCTTTTTGTCTTACTGCTGTAGCACAACAATCATTTGCAGTATCGCCACCACCAAGTACTATTACATTTTTATTTTCTAAATTATATTTAAAATCTACATCATCTAATAAATTTTTGGTTGTTTCCTTTAAAAAATCTACTGCATATATAACGCCTTTAGCATCGCTTCCCTTGCACATAAGGCCTCTTGGAGCAGATGTACCACAAGCAAATACGATATCATCATAAACCTCCATTAGCTTTTCCATTTTTATATCAGTTCCAACCTTAGTATTTTTAATAAATACAATTCCTTCTTCTTTAAGTAGGTTTATTCTTCTTTCAATTATTTGTTTTTCAAGTTTCATGTTTGGAATACCATACATAAGTAAGCCACCAAATCTGTCATTTTTTTCATATACAGTTACTAAAAAGCCATTATCATTTAGCTTTTTAGCACATGATAAGCCTGAAGGGCCAGAACCAATTACAGCTATTTTTTTACCATTTCTTTTGATATTCTTTTTTGGAGATATCCATCCATTTTTATAAGCTTGTTCAATTAAAAATAATTCATTAGCTTTTACACCTATAGCATCATCATTAATTGAACATGAACAGCACGCCTCACAAAGGGCTGGACAAACATTACCTGTAAATTCAGGAAATGGCGCTGTCATTTCTAATCTTTTATAAGCTTCTTCATATAATCCTAGATATATTAAATGATTCCATTCTGGAATTAAATTAGATAATGGACATCCAACATTTCTGTTTTGTACCTTCATTGCTGATTGGCAAAAAGGAACGCCACAATTCATACAACGTGATGCTTGTTGTCTTTGAATATCTAAATTGAATGGAATATGGAAATCATTAAAGTTTTTAATTCTTTTTTCAACTTCTAATTCTTCTTTATTTAATCTTTTATATTCGATAAATCCAGTTGGCTTTCCCATTATCTTTCCTCCATAAATTTATTAAATGCATCTAATTCAGGATTTAATGATCCTTCCTTTTTATATCTAGATATATAATTAACTATTTTGGCATAATCATTTGGTAATACTTTAATAAAATCATCCTTATTAAAATTCTTTAAAATATTTAATACATATTTTGAATTTGTATGCTTAATATGATCATTTAAAATTTCTTTTAATTTAATTTCATCATCTTCATTTATTTCTAATATAGATACTAATTCAGTATTAATATATTTTTTATTATCTTTACCATAGATATATGCCTCACCACCAGACATACCTGCAGCAAAGTTTCTTCCAATATTACCTAAAATTACTGCAATACCACCTGTCATATATTCACAGCCATGTTGTCCACAGCCAAGACTAACTACTGTCGCACCTGAATTTCTTACAGCAAATCTTTCACCTGCAATACCTTCTAAATAGCACTTACCTGATGTAGCACCATAAAGGGCAACATTTCCACAAATGATATTTTCTTCTGGCTTAAATTTAGCTTTATTATTAGGCATTACAGATAAAATACCTCCACATAGTGATTTACCAAAATAATCATTAGCATCACCATAGACATTAATAGTTACGCCTTTTGTTAAAAGACAACCAAATGAATTACCGGCATTTCCATATGCGTTAATAATAATAGAATCATCCTTTAATCCTTCATCCTTATGAATTTTAGTTATTTCATTTGATAACATTGTTCCAAATGAACGATTAACATTTGAAATTTCAATATCAATTCTTTTACTTAAGCCACCAAGTATTGCATCCTTACACAAAGGAAGTAATAATCTATAATCTACTGTATTTGATAAATCATTAGCTTTATATGCTTTAAAAATACTTTCTTTATTGCAAACATCTCTATTAAATAACATCTTACTTGGATTAATTTTATTTTTAAATTCATCCTTTAATGATAATAATTCAGTGTGTCCTACCATATCATCAATATTCTTAAAGCCAAGAAGTGCCATATATTCTCTTAATTCAGATGCGATAAATCTCATGAAATTCATAACATATTCAGGCTTACCTTTAAATCTTTTTCTTAAATTCTCATCTTGTGTTGCAACACCTACAGGGCATGTATTTAAATTACAAACTCTCATCATTATACAACCCATAGCAATTAATGGTCCTGTAGCAAAACCAAATTCTTCGGCACCAAGTAATATCGCAATAGCTAAATCCTTACCTGTTAATAACTTACCATCAGTTTCAAGTCTAACTCTGTCTCTAAGTCCATTCATAACAAGAGTTTGATGAGTCTCTGCAAGTCCAATTTCCCATGGAATACCGGCATTATATATAGATGTTCTTGGTGCAGCACCAGTACCACCATCATAGCCTGAAATTAAAATAGTATTGGCACCAGCTTTAACAACACCTGCAGCTATTGTACCTACGCCTGATTCAGCAACTAATTTTACAGAAATTCTTGCATTTCTATTAGCATTTTTTAAATCAAATATTAATTGTGCTAAATCCTCAATTGAGTAAATATCATGATGAGGTGGTGGTAATATTAATGAT
>CADBQV010000058.1 GCA_902796895.1 uncultured Erysipelotrichaceae bacterium
AATGAGGCAGCATATAAAATGCTAAATCACTTACTTGGTAAGGATATATTGGAGTAATTAATGTTATATATTATACTTTTATCTATTTTAGGTGTTATTTTATTTTTAATCATAATACTTTTAAATATTATTTTTATTAAATTATCCAAAAGAATGCCACTTAAAGAATTTAGTGATATAGATTTATCTCATTCACAATATAAGGAATATGAAAATACAATAAAAGAAGCATTTAAATTCTTTAAGGATATTAAATACAAAGAATTAAATATTAAATCATATGATAATTTAAATTTATATGCTAATTATTATGATAATAATAGCGATAAGACAATTATATTAGTTCATGGCTATAGAGCCACTCCACTAAATAATTTTTGTATGGTTGCTAAAAATTATTATTTAAAAGGATATAATATTTTAATGATTATCCAAAGAAGTCATGGAAAAAGTGAAGGAAAATACATAACACTTGGTGATAAAGAAAAAAGAGATTTATTATTATGGATTGAAAAAATTAATGAATTATATAATCCTAAATCTATTTTTATACATGGCCTATCTATGGGAGCTGCTACAATTTTACTTGCATCAAAATATATTAAATCTAATAATGTTAAAGGATTAATCATTGATTGTGGCTTTGATTATTCTATAAATGCCATATATTATGGCTTAATCAAATTTTTAAAATTAAAATCTAAATTAATAACATATTTAGTAGGATTTATAGGACTTTTTTATGGTGTTAATTTATTTAAAAATAAATGCTATAAAAATGTAAAAGATAATAAAATACCTATTTTATATATTCATGGAAATAATGATAATTTAGTACCTATTAAATTAGGATATAAGAATTTTAATAATACAAATTCTAAAAAAGAATTTATAGAAACTAATGCATATCATGCAATGAGTATCTATTTTGATTATGAAAATATCATAAATAAAATAGATGAATTTATTAATAATAATTAATTATTTAAGACAATTTACAATTATGTTGAATTGTCTTTTTTCTATTCTTTTTTTGACTTGAAATAATATATATGCTAAAATAATTAAAAAGTGTGGTGGTCTTTATGCAAGACATAGAAGAAAAAAGAGTCCAAGATGCAGTCATTAAAAAGACATGCTTAAGCTCTAATACATTATACTTAGCTACACATATCGCTTATTTAATATTTTTTCTATTTTTACATCTTTATATTTTAGTATATATAAATATTGGAAGTGTGATTTTTTATTTAATCCAATATTTTGTTATTAAAAATAAAAAATATGGCATATATGCAAGATTATGTGGAGTTGAAATAGTATCGTATATGTTTGTAGCAACATTATTATGTGGCTTTAAAGCAGGTTTTCATTTATGTATTATAGGACTTTGTATAATAGCATTTTATACAAGCTATTTTAATAAAAAAAGAAAAGCTATACTACCTTTAGGATGGTCAGTAATGTCTGCGATAATATATCTTTTCTTATATTTTTATTGTAGATTCAATGAAACATATTATATTCTTGATTCATGGGCAGAAATAACATTGTTTGTTGTTCATTCACTTGTCGTATTTTCAGTTATTACAGTTTATTTAAATACATTTACTTCATATGCATTAAAACTTGAAGAAAAAATAAAAAAGGAATCAAGAACAGATACATTAACTAAAGTATATAATAGACATGCCTTATATGATTATTTACTAACACTTGAAAATAAGGATGAATATAATTTAGTTATTTTAGATATTGATGATTTTAAAAAGATTAATGATACATATGGTCATATATGTGGAGATTTTATTTTAAAAGAAGTTGCAAGATTATCTGATAATTATAGTGATGATGATTTTGTTTCAAGATATGGTGGAGAAGAATTTGTTATTATATTAAAATCAAGAGGTGATTTTGAATCTAGTATAAAATATGTAGATGGATTAAGAGAATTAATTCAAAATCATGAATTTATATATGATAATAAAGAAATTCATTTAACAATTACAATAGGTATTGCAAGATACATTAAGGATATTTCAATCGACGATTGGATTAATACAGCCGATATGAAATTATACGAAGGTAAAAATTCTGGTAAGAATAAAACTGTATCATAGAAGGAGGATGGTTAATTATGAGAAAAGTTTTAGGAGTTATTGCATTATTATTTTCATCATTATTTTTATTTGTTTCATGCCAATCAAATATGAGTGCATCAAACATTAAATCTAATTTGAAGGGTGCAGGATATACAGCAGATGAATACACTCCTGCACAGTATGAAGCACAACAACAAGGAGCCTTAGAAGCAACAAAAATAGAAGGACTTGAAGTAGTTGTTACAGGATATAAGGATGATTCAAATATAATTATTCTTGTATTCAATTCAATTGATAACGCATCAAAAGCAGTAGAAAATACTGATGTATTATCAGTTATGACTAGATTTGGTTCTAAGAATGCTGATGAAGGACAAACATCATCATTTGGCTCACATAATAATGTTGTATGGGCTGGCTCAGCTAAAGCAAGAAAGGCCGCTGGAATTAATATTTAATTAATTAAAGTTCATCATTAAAAATTACATTATTAATTAAACTCAAAGATAGAAATATTTTTGAGTTTTTTAACTTTTACAAAACTTTTACAATTTATTAATTTTTATTTAATAATTCATTTCTATAATATGGCTGTAAAACGAAAGAGAGGAATAATATTATGGAAGAATTATATATAGTTACAGGAGCTGCAGGCTTTTTAGGAAGTACAATAGTAAGACAATTAATAAATGATAATAAGAAAGTAAGAGCATTTGTCTTACCAAATGATTCAAGCGCAAAATATTTGCCAAAAAATGTTGATGTAATTAAAGGAGATTTATTGGATTTAAATTCGCTTGATGAATTATTTTATGAATCAAATAAATATATAACATATGTTATGCATATCGCATCAATCGTTACTGTAAACCCTGATTATAGTCAAATTGTAATGGATGTAAATGTTAAAGGAACACAAAATATAATAGATAAATGTATAGAATATAATGTTAAAAGATTATTATATTGCTCATCTACAGGTGCAATCCCTGAACAAAAGAAGGGTTC
>CADBQV010000059.1 GCA_902796895.1 uncultured Erysipelotrichaceae bacterium
ATTTGTTTTAACCTTCATACATATCATCCTTTCTGGTGATTTTATTATACAATAAGAACAAATTTAAACAAAATTTTTTTAATATTATATATTAATGCACTCACAAAACATAACATTTTTTACACTAAAACGTTTCAAATAAGTTTTTATATATTAATAAAAATGAAAAAACTGATTATATTTATTTTTCAATATAATCAATTTTTATTGAAAATATATCAGTATCATTATTTTTAATTAATAATACAATATTTCTATCATTTATGTGTTTATATATGGTTAATTTATCATTTATTCTTGATTCATTTAAATATCTTACATTAATTTTTGATATATTATATTTTTCAAAGAAATCTAGACCTAAATCATTAATGATAAATCTAATATAGCTTACATTATTTGTGTGATTAGTAAAATCAATATCAGTGTATTTTACTAAAATATCACTTGATATATTTAAATCATTAGTTTCTATTAATTCAAATAATAATTCATTATTAGATTCAATTATAATTGGGTTATATTTTATATCATCTAATCTTATTATTCTTCTTGTTAATAAATTAATAGGGCACATTTCATCGTGGGCATAAAATAATATATTATTTAATTTATCATAAGCTTTAGTTTCTAATATTATTTTAGCTGATCTTTTTTCAATGACATATGATTTTATAACTATATCATCGCCCCATATAGGCATTTTATTTATATTAATAACAGATTTAGTAATTAGCCATGCAGAATTGAAATTTTGTTTAAGCATTACATTATCTACATTAAATTGCTTTAAATATTCTGTTATCATTGTTTGTTTGATATTAAATAATCCATCTAATCTTAAATTGGCATGGTTATCTACCATTGATGCATCTATATGACAATTATATAAATAATAATCCATGATAAAACCTCCAATTAATTATTTTATTCTTAATATCATACATTTTAAATATAGCTGTTCTTCTGATTCTAAAAGTGCAGGATGATCTGGTGCTTGAATTCTAAAATCTAAAAACTGAACAATTCTTTTAGCATCCTTTGCTGCCTCATTAATCATTTGCATGAATAAATTTGGAGTCATATGCTGGCTACATGAAAATGTAAATAAATAACCACCAGATTTAATGATTTTCATAGCTTGCATATTTATTTCTTTATAGCCTTTATATGCTTTTTTAAGTGAATCCTTATTCTTACTAAATGCAGGTGGATCAAGTATGATTAAATCATATTTGTTTTTCACATCATCTTGATGCAAATAATCAAATACATCAACACATTTTGCATCAAGTTGAGTAAAATTATTCATAAAAGCATTATTCATAATTTCATTACATGCACGCTCAGATATATCACACGCATCTACATGTTTTGCACCATATTTACATGCATGTAAGGCAAAGCCTCCAACATTAGAAAACGCATCAAGTACTACTTTATCTTTAGCATATAATCTTAATATATCTCTATTTAACTTTTGATCTAAGAAATAGCCTGTTTTTTGACCGTTTTCAATATCTACTATAAATCTTATGCCATCTTCTTCAACTTCAACTCTAGGGTCAAATTTGCCGTATAAAAAGCCTTTTTTCTGTTCTAATCCTTCTTTTTCTCTTACAGGCATATCACTACGTTCATAGATACCCTTACAATTAGTTAATTCAACTAAGATATCTACTATATCATCTTTTATCATATCCATGCCAAGTGACATAAACTGTACTGATAAATAATCACCATATTTATCTACAATAAGGCCTGGCAAAAAATCAGCTTCAGAAAAAACTAGACGTGTTGCATTCCAACCTAAATTCTTTCTGTGCTCTATGGCATAAGCAATTCTTTTTTTAAAGAATTCTTTATCTATTTTTTCATTAATATCAAATGATAATATTCTAACCATTATTTTTGAATTTGAATTAAAAAATCCGTAACATAAAAATTCATTATTTGATGTATATACAATACATACCTTACCAGATTCAAAGTTTCCTTCAAATCTATCTATTTCGTTAGAAAATATCCAAGGATATCCATTTAATTTTTCTATCTCTTCATTCTTTTTTAAAATTATTTTTAACATATAATATCCTTTCAGCTGTATTATTTTATCATTATTAAGATATTTCTTCAACAAAGAAAAATAGTTAATATTTTACTTTATAGCCTCAACATATGCCATAATTAGTGGTCCTACACCTTTGGCATCATTTTCTCCTACTGCTTCTGCTAGATAATATTCAAAAGAACCATCTCTATATAATCTATTTTCAGGACCAAGCCCTGCAGTAATACAGATATTTTTTAATTTATTATCTATAAAATAATTTGATGTTATACCATTAAAGATATCTATTCC
>CADBQV010000060.1 GCA_902796895.1 uncultured Erysipelotrichaceae bacterium
ACTCTAGTTAATTTATTATTAAGATTATATAATGTGCCTAAAGGTACAATATTTATTGATGATAAAGATATAATGGAATTAGACATTAAATCAGTAAGAGAAGCTATAGGCTATGTACCACAAGATAATTTCTTATTCTCAGATAAAATAACAAATAATATCGCTTTTGGTAATAGAACTAAGGATATGACATCTGTTAAAAACGCAGCTAAATTTGCTGATGTTGATGATAATATTTCTAATTTTAAAGAAGGATATGACACAGTATCAGGTGAAAGAGGCGTAACATTATCAGGTGGTCAAAAACAAAGAATTTCAATAGCTAGAGCGTATATTAAAGAAGCTCCTATTATGATAATGGATGACTCAGTTTCTGCAGTAGATGTTAAAACAGAAGAGACTATTTTGAAAAACATTAACGAAAAGAGAAATGGTAAAACTACTATAGTTATCGCATCAAGAGTTTCTACTGTATCTCATTTAGATAAAATCTTAGTATTAAATAATGGTGAGGTTGAAGCTTTTGATACACCAGAAAATCTTTTAAATGTTTCTGAAACATATAAAAAGATGGTTTATCTTCAAGAACTTGAAAAAGAAGTTGAAGGAGGTGCTATCTAATGGAAGACGAATTATTAATGCTTAAGGGTGATAAGAAAATACCTACAGGAATATTACTTAAAAGAACAATGAAGTATGTAAAGCCTGAATTATTATCCTTTATATTAGCTTTTATTCTTTTGCTTGCCAATGTTGCATTAGATATTTATTTACCATTAATTATTGAAAACATTACTGATAATATTACATCTAATGTTATTGACTTAGACAAAATAATAAATATGGCAGTATTATATTTTATAATTGCCTTAGCAAACATGACATCTTTGTATTTTGAAAGTATGATATTACAAAGAGCAGGTCAAAGAATTATTTATAATTTAAGAGTTGATATCTTTACTCATATCGAAAATATGAGTCAACATCAATTCGATGAAATGCCAGTAGGATCTCTTGTAACAAGAGTTGCATCATATACTCAATCTATGAGTGATTTCTTTACTGGAGTAATTGTAAGAGTACTTAAAAATATCTTAGTTATTACTGGTGTAATTGGTATAATGTTCTATTTATCATGGAAATTAACATTAATTATGCTAATACCAGTATTTATAGTAGGTGTATCTTCATTTATATTCTCTAAAGTTGTATCTAAGAGATTTAGAAATGAAAGAAAGGCATTATCTGATTTAAATACATATTTAAATGAAAATTTATCTGGTATGAAAATTACTCAAATTTTCAATCAAGAAGATTATAAAGAAAAACAATTTATTGAGAAAAATGAATATTTAAGAAAATCAATATTCTCATCAATTACATGTTTTGCTATATATAGACCATTTATAACAATTGTTTATATAACAACAGTTGCAGTTGTATTTTACTTAGGCTTTGAATATGGTATGACTGCAGGAGCACTTGTAGCATATTATATGTATCTATCTAAATTCTTTAACCCAATACAAGAATTAGCAGACCAATTAAACACTATTCAAAAAGCACTAACAGCTAGTGAAAGATTGTTTAATTTAATGGATGTATTACCTGAGGTTAGAGATAAAGAAGATGCAATTGATATTGATCATTTTGAAGGTAAAATTGAATTTAAAAATGTATGGTTTGCTTATAAAGATGAAGATTGGATTTTAAGAGATGTTTCATTTGTTATTAATCCAAAAGAAACTTGTGCTTTTGTTGGTGCAACAGGTGCAGGTAAAACAACTATTTTAGGCTTAATTGTTAGAAATTATGAGATCCAAAAGGGTCAAATATTAATCGATGATGTAGATATTACAAAAATAAAGATTAAATCTTTAAGAAGAGCAATAGGTCAAATGCTTCAAGATGTATTCTTATTCTCAGGTACTATTAGAGATAATATTACATTAAATGATACATCATATACTGATGAAGAAATACTTACAACATGTAAATATGTTAACGCTGATTCATTTATTTCTAAGCTTCCTAAAGGCTTAGATGATGAAATCATTGAACGTGGTGAGAATTTCTCACAAGGTCAAAGACAATTATTATCTTTTGCAAGAACAGTTCTTTATAAGCCTCAAATATTAATACTTGATGAGGCAACAGCTAATATTGATACAGAAACAGAAGTATTAATTCAAGAATCACTTGATAAGATAAAAAATATTGGTACAATGCTTGTTGTGGCACATAGACTTTCAACAATTCAACATGCTGATCAAATTATAGTTTTACAAAAAGGTGAAATAATAGAACATGGTAATCATCAAGAATTACTAAAAAATCATGGTCATTATTATAAACTATATAAGCTACAATTTGAACAAAGAGATTAATTATAGATGTCCTTTTTAGGGCATCTTTTTCAAACTATTTGTCTATCATTAATAATATTAGAATTAATAAAAAAATGTAAAAGATCCTTAATATTAGAATATAGAAATAATTATACTTAATAATTTTTAAAATTAAATTGACACGTTTATACTTTTATAATATAATACATTTGTTGTAACATGCACCACTTAGAAATGGTTAAAAAATGGTTAAAAACCTACCATAATAGTGTGTCTTAAATAATAAAAGGAGGTAATACGACATGTACGCAATAGTAGAAACTGGTGGAAAACAAGTAAAAGTTGAAGTAGGCGAAGCTATCTTTGTTGAAAAGTTAGAAGTAGCAGAAGGTGAAACTTATACTTTTGATAAGGTTTTATTAGTATCTGGTGATAAGACTTTAGTTGGTGCTCCATATGTTAAAGGTGCAACAGTAACTGCAAAAGTTGAAAAACAAGGAAGAGGCAAGAAAATTACTATTTTCAAATATCGTCCTAAAAAGCACTCAGCATCAAAGAAGGGTCATCGTCAATCATATACTAAGTTAGTAGTAGAAGCAATTAATGCTTAATTACTATGATTACATATAAAATAATTAATAAAGGAAATGAATCAACTGTTGAAGTTAAAGGACATGCAGGATATGATGATTCTGGTAAAGACATTGTATGTGCAGCCGTTTCAACAGCTTGTATAATGACTGCAAATTTAATCGACAAACTAGACTTACGTTACAACATTTTGGATCTTGTTTGCGATGAAGGATATTTTAGATTACAAGTAAAAAAAGATAATTCAGTTATATCATCAATTATTGATAATTTAAATGAATCATTAGATAGTTTACAAAAAGAATATCCTAAATATATAAAAATTAAGAACTAGGAGGAATCTAATTATGTTATTAAAGCTTAACATTCAATTATTCGCATCTAAAAAAGGTGTAAGTTCTACTAAAAACGGCCGTGATTCAGAAGCTAAACGTTTAGGCGCTAAAGTATCTGATGGTCAAGTAGTAACTGCAGGTTCAATTTTATATCGTCAAAGAGGTACAAAGTTATTTGCTGGTACTAACGTTGGACGTGGTGGCGATGATACTTTATTTGCTAAAGTTGCAGGTACTGTAAAATTTGAACGTAAGGGTAAAGACAAGAAACAAATTTCTGTTTATCCTATCGCTGAATAATTTATAAATCAAAAGCCCAATATTAATTGGGCTTTCTTTTATCTTTATTTGTGAGGTGATATTTGTGTTTATAGATCAAGCAAAAATGGAAATTTTCGCTGGTAAAGGCGGAGATGGTATAGTTGCATATAGAAGAGAATTAAAGGTTGAATATGGTGGACCATTCGGTGGAAATGGTGGAAATGGTGGATCTATCATCTTTGTTGGAGATGGTGGAATGAACACACTTTTAGATTTGAAATATAAAACTGTATTAAAAGGTGAAAATGGTGAAAAGGGAAAGCATAAAGGTATGTATGGAGCTAATGCTAATGATACATTTATTCGTGTCCCTGTAGGTACAACCATTTTTGATGATGATACAAATAAAGTAATAGCTGATATTACTAAAGATGGTCAACAAGCTATTATAGCAAAAGGTGGTCGTGGTGGTCGTGGTAATATGGCATTTCAATCTAATACATTAAAATGTCCTGATTTCTGCGAAAAAGGAGAACCAGGAGAACATAAATTTATTAGATGTGAATTACGTGTGCTTGCTGATTGCGGTCTAGTAGGCTTTCCAAGTGTCGGAAAATCAACAATTATTTCAGTATCATCTAATGCGAGACCTAAAATTGCAGAATATCATTTTACAACACTAACACCTAATTTAGGTATGGTTAAATTAAGTGATGGTAGAGACTTCGTTATGGCTGATTTACCAGGTATAATTGAAGGAGCACACCAAGGCTTAGGCTTAGGATTACAATTTTTAAGACATATCGAAAGATGTAAAGTAATCGTTCATGTAATCGATATGGCAGCTACTGATGGTAGAGATCCTTATAATGATTATTTAGTAATAAATAATGAATTAAAGGAATATAAAATGAATCTATCAAAGCGTCCTATGATAATTGTAGCTAATAAGATGGATCAAGAGGTTGCTAAAAAGAATTTAGAAGAATTCAAAAAGAAAGTAAATTTACCAGTTATTGCGATATCTGCTTTAACTAGAGAAAATTTAGATGAATTATTATATAAAATAGCAGATACATTAGAAGAAACAGAAGAATTCTCTATTTTTGAAGAAGATGAAATAAGCGTTAAAGAATATGGCTTAAAGGATGAAGATAACTTCTTTGAAATAACTAAAGAGGATGATGGTATTTTTACTGTTACAGGTGAAAAATTAAAGAGATTATTTGATATGACTGATTTCGATAGTGAAACAGCAAGATTCCGTTTTGCACGTCAGTTAAGAACTTATGGCTTAGATGATAAGCTAAGAAAGCTTGGCGTTAAAAATGGTGATTTAGTAAGAATATTTGATTTTGAATTTGAATTCATTGAATAAAAAAATGGCTTAGTTTTAAGAACTAAGCCTTTTTCATATTCTTTTTGTTACTATACATATTTTCATCTGCTTGCATTATTAATTTTTCATAACCAATTTTAGATATATCATCTGTATATGCATAGCCAATTGCGATGCTTACTTCAAAATCCTTTTGAATCTTTTTGAATCTTTCAACTAATTTTATAATTTCATCTTCTTTAATATTATCACAAATTGCTACGAATTCATCGCCACCAATTCGATAACAATTTTTATCATCGTCTTTTAAGAAAACCTCTTTAATACATAAAGCAGAATTCTTAATTAATACATCACCTTCACTATGGCCTAATGTATCATTAACAATTTTTAAATTATTTATATCAAATAAGAATGCACAAGTTGGATAATTACCAGCTTTATTGTTTTTTAAAAATTCATTATAACAATATCTATTTGGAAGTGCAGTTAATGAATCGTATTCTGCAACTCTTCTTAATTCATTTTCAAATTCTTCATGTCTTATTAATAATTCATTATATGATGTAGCTAAGAAATTTGGTTCATATAATAATGTTTTATTATCTAATGATTTATTTTCTTCAATTAGTTTTCCATATCTTACAATTGGAAGTAATAAGTGTCTTAATAATAATACAAAGAATACACCAGTTGTTAAAATTATAAATAATATTGATACCCATAATATATATCTTAATGCCTTTAGAGTAGAAGAAGTATCATTTTGAGTAACCTTAGATTTTTCTAATATAGTATTTGTTGCGCTATTGACACTATGAGAAACTTCTGATTTTGATCTTGCATAATCATCATTATTTATCATTTTATTTGCATTAATATAAAATTCTGCAGTTGAATAATTTCTTTCTTCATCATCTAAAGTTGTAAATCCAATAACATTCATTGAATTATCTAATATATATTTTTCACTTTCTTTTAAATCAACAACATTAACAATGTAATTATATAAAAGTGTATATGCATGTTTTTGAACTTCAATAACATGTTCATAATTAGTTAATGCTTTATCGATAGAATCTTGAATATCATTTGATAAATTATATTTTTTTAATGTTTCTTTAATAACATTTGGTTTAGAAGAGGTATCTGCAATTGTTTCAACATATGCCAAAAGTGGTCCTGGAATTAATGCATCTTCATCACTTAATGGTTTATCAATAAAACCATTAGAAGTATCTGCAAGCTTACTAGATGTACCAAGAATTTTAGTGACATCATTTACACATTCTGTTGATTCCTGAATTTCTATTGAAAGCTTCTC
>CADBQV010000061.1 GCA_902796895.1 uncultured Erysipelotrichaceae bacterium
TAGAAGCATCAACAGGAAATGTTAAAGGTTCAGTTTTAAAAGCTATGACATTTGATGTTGATTCATCAACAGGAAAAAGAAATTATCCAAAAGGCACAACAGGTAATTTATGTTATATTAGAACATCTACAGGAGATATAAATGTAGAGATTAAAAATTCTTAATTAAACGGGTTAAATCCCGTTTATTTTTTTCTTTAAAATAATAGAAGTTTATATATTATTATGGTAAAATAATTATAAGTATTTTAAATTATAAAAAAAGTTTAATAATTATAATTTATTATAATTTATTAAATATATATGGAGGATTTATGGGAAAATATTTTGGTACTGATGGCTTTAGAGGATATGTAGGAAAGACATTACATGACTATCAAGCATATAAAATTGGGTCTTATTTAGGATATATTTTTAGAGGAAAAAAGATATTAATTGGAATGGATACAAGAATATCTGGTAAGATGTTATCAGAAAATCTAATTAAAGGTATTACTGAATATGGCACAAATATATATGATATGGGTATAACTACTACACCATCTATTTCATATATAACATTAAAAGAAGGATTTTCATGCGGAATAATGATTACCGCAAGCCATAATCCTTATTATGATAATGGTATTAAATTAATAAATTCAAATGGTGAAAAAATGGAAGAAGAATTTATTAATGAAGTTGAAAAATATATGGATGGTGAAATTGAAATTGAAAAAACAAAAAATTGTGGTTCATATATTAAATATGATTTAGGAAAAGAATTATATATTAATCACTTAATTAATTCAGCTATAGATTTAAAAGATTTTAAAATCATCCTAGATTTAGCAAATGGTAGTGCTACATCATGTGCTAAAGAAGTATTTTTAAAATTAAATGCTAATTTAAAAGTAATTAATAATAACCCTGATGGTAAAAATATCAATACTAATTGTGGTTCAACACATATGGAAGGATTACAAGAAGAAATTAAAAAAGATAAATATGATATTGGATTCGCTTTTGATGGTGATGCTGATAGATGCCTTTTAGTTAACAGTAAAGGTGTAATATATAATGGAGATCATATATTATATATTTTAGGTAATTATTTAAAGAAGAAAAATGAATTAAATAAAAATACAGTTGTAACAACTATTATGTCTAACTTTGGTTTATATAAAGCATTTGACATAAAAGATATTAATTATGATAAAACTAAAGTTGGCGATAAATATGTATATGAATCAATGAAAGAAAATGATTTTTCTGTTGGTGGTGAACAATCAGGTCATATCATCATTAAAAAATATGCTAAAACTGGTGATGGTATTTTAACTGCACTTCAAATTTTAAAAATCATGAAAGAAGAAAACAAAAACATTGATGAATTAACTAAGGATTTAAAAATATATCCTCAAGTATTAATTAATGTTTTTGTTAAAAATAAAAAAGAAGTATTAAATGATATAGATATCATAAATAAAATTAAAGAAGTAGAAAACATATTAAAAGATACAGGAAGAATATTAGTTAGACCATCAGGTACTGAAGAATTAGTAAGAGTAATGGTTGAGGCAGATAGCCTAGATAAATGTGAAAAATATTGTAATTTAATTGTTAATTTAATTAAAGAAAAGGAATTATAAAAATGGAAATAAAATTAATGTATGACTTAAATCATACAATTGCTAAAGAATATTTTAATAAATATAAATATCCGTATGAAATATTACCAAATATATCTAAAATAATAGAAGAAATTGGAAATAATTTAGATTTATCTGAATATGATAAATTAAAAGATAATGTATGGGTACATAAAACTGCTAAAATCTATCCTACAGCATATATTGAAGGACCAACAATTATTGGTAAAAACACTGAAGTAAGACACTGTGCTTTTATTCGTGGTAAAGCACTTGTTGGTAATGATTGCGTAGTAGGTAATTCAGTAGAATTAAAAAATGTTATATTATTTGATAATGTACAAGTACCACATTATAATTACGTTGGTGATTCAATATTAGGATATAAAGCTCATATGGGTGCTGGATCTATTACAAGTAATGTAAAATCAGATAAAACAAATGTTGTAATTAAAGGCGATATTAATTTAGAAACTAACTTAAAAAAGGTTGGTGCCTTTTTAGCTGATTATGTAGAGGTCGGTTGTAATAGTGTTTTAAACCCAGGTACTGTCGTATTAAGAAATTCTAATATCTATCCCCTATCTTCAGTAAGAGGAGTCATACCTGAAAAATCTATTTATAAAAACGGTAAAATAGTTAAAAAATATTAGAGGTGTTTTATGCAAGAATTAAAAATAAAAGCTATAGATAATTTAGAATTATCATGCTTATATGTAAAACAAGATATGGCTAAGGCTAATATATTAATCATACACGGAATGATTGAGCATAAAGAAAGATATATTGAATTAATTAATGAACTTGAAAAAAGTGGCTTTAATGTCATTATATTTGATTTAAGAGGACATGGAGAAAGTATCAATGATGAATATAAGCTTGGTCAAATCGGTTCAATCGATTTAATGGTAAGTGATATATATCAAGTATTTTCATATATTAAAAAGCATAATCCAAATATTCCTAATTATGTTTTTAGCCATTCAATGGGTACTCTTTTAAGTCGTGAATTTATAAAAAAATATTCATTTGAAATTGATAAATTAATTTTATCAGGTACAGTTGCCTATAAACCATTTTGTTATTTAGGTGTAATTCTTGCAAAAATGAAATCAGGAAATAAAGGAAAAAATAAATATTCTAAATTATTATTTTCATTTTCTAATGATATGAAAACTAAAGAAGATTTTTCTTGGTTAAGCTATAATTTAGATAATATTAAAAGATATACATCAGATCCTTTATGTAGCTTTAAATTTACTAATTTTTCTAATTATGTCTTATTTAAAATGACTCATAATTTACATAAGCATAATAAAAAGGATATGCATAATCCTAATTTAAAAATTATGTCAATATCAGGCATTGATGATAGAACAACACTTCATACTAAAGGCGTTAAAGATTCTATGAAGCATTTACTTTTTGAAGGATATAGTAATTTATCTTATTATGAATATCCTAATATGAAGCATGAAATATTACAAGAAGATGGAAAAAATGAGGTTATTAAAGATATAATTAAATTTTTTGAGGAATAATATATGTATTTTAATGATGAATTCTTTAATAAAAATATAAATATCAAATATAAAAATAATAAATATTATTTAAAAGATTATATTAAAGATAAAAATTTAGTATCTACTAAAATTATTCAAGATTTAATTGATAAAATATCTTTAGCTGGTGGTACCCTTGTTGTAGATGATAATTATATAACTGGTGCTTTATATTTAAAAAATAATGTTGATTTAGAAATATTAAATAATTCAAGCTTAAATGGAAGTATAAATATATTTGATTATCCTTTAACAAATACAAGAATTGAAGGAGAATGCTGCATATATTTTCCGGCTTTAATTAATATAATTGATGTTAATAATATTAATATATATGGTGATGGCTTAATTAATGGCTGTGGTTTAACTTTCTGGCGTAAATTTTGGTTAAGAAGAAGCTGGAATAAATCATGTACTAATAAAGATGAAGAAAGACCAAGATTAATATTTGTATCTAATTCAAATAATATTAATATATTTAATTTAAAAATTAAAGATTCAGCATTTTGGACAATTCATTTATATAAATCAGAATATATAAAATTATTTAATTTAAATATAACATCACCTAAAGAACAAGTGATGGCACCATCTACAGACGCAATTGATATAGACGCATCAAGATA
>CADBQV010000062.1 GCA_902796895.1 uncultured Erysipelotrichaceae bacterium
ACAGGATATCCACCTAAAGCTCTTATATTTGTATTATATAAATAACAATTACCATTTCTTAATTCAATATGTAATGTAATTGATGGATTATGTACATCAACCTTTAATAATTTATTATGTGTTAAAACATATGCAGATACTGCTTTTGTAACATCCATTGAATGCATTGGATATGATTTATCTGCTCTTTTTGTTTCACATTTAAATAATTCTTCTTTAGTTACAATTTCATTCATTAAATCACTTGCAGTCTTTTTAATTTCTTCGATATCGTTACTACATTTAACAACAAGTGAATATGATGAAATACCAGATATTAAATTTAATCTTTCAATTACATTATCAACTGATTCATCATTTAAATGAATAAATATTCTATCATGTAGATATTCTATTTCTACATTTAAACCTTTCATTTTTTCAGCAGTTAATTTATATAATTTTTTTAAAAAAGTATTTTGATTTTTTCCTTTTAAAGTTAAATCACCAAGTCTAACTAATATTTGATTATAAAGCATAATATAACCTCACTTTTAACAAAGTGATTATACCATATTTTAAGAAAATAAAAAGATAAATGTTTTATATTAATGTAATTAAATATTTGTCATTTCCTACTAATATGATATTATTAAGATAAAGGGAGATGATATAATGCCTTATTATTTACTAAGTGCAGTAGCTCTTACGATTCACATTTTAATAAACGTTGATATGTTTTTAAAAAAAGACAATATACCTTATATAAAGCAATATCGATTCTTTTTAATATCGATAATGGTATTTTACATTACTGATATTTTATGGGGACTATTTGATACATTCAAATTAATAACACCACTATATGTAGATACATTTATCTACTTCTTAGCAGTTGGTGCTACTATATTTTTCTGGACAATATTTGTTATTAGATATTTATCAAGCAAAAAAATATACATTGTAATTATGAAATTAATATCATTTTCATTTTTTATTACTGAAATAGTTTTATTAATTATAAATTGTTTTAATCCAATATTCTTTGATATTGATTCTAACTGTGTTTATTATGCACTACCTGCCAGAGAGATAATGTTTTATCTACAGGTATTTATGTATGCATTAATAATCTTATATTCTATTATCTATATATTCGAAAAAAGAAATAAGGATTGTCGTAGATATATTACAATTTCTTTATTTGGAATAATAATGATTATATGTATAATATTTCAAATTAAACAACCTCTTATTCCATACTATCCAATAGGATGTATAATTGGTGTATGTATGTTAAATACTTATACTGTTAGTGAAGCTAAAGAAAAACTAAAAACAGAATTTGACGATGCAAAAGAAAAATTTAAGGAAAACAAAGAAAAGCTTAATGAGGCATTATCTGTAGTTCATCTAGATCCGCTTACTGGAGTTAAAAGCAGATATGCTTATGTTGAAGCTGAAGAAAATATCGATAAATTAATTGCTAAAAATGAGATAAGTGATTTCGCACTTGTTGTATTTGATATTAATGGTTTAAAAATAGTAAATGATACACTAGGACATGAAGCTGGAGACAAATATATTAAAGATTCTGTTAGCCTAATAAAGGAATTCTTCCCAACTGAAGAAATATATAGATTTGGTGGCGATGAATTCGTAGCTATTTTAACTGGTGATATTTTTATAAACAGACAAAAGCTTATAGATGATTTCATGATGAAGGTTGATGAAAACAACAAATGTAATTTACCAGTAGTTTCATCTGGTATATCAAGATATAAGAGAAATGTTGATAATACATTTAGATCAGTATTTGAGCGTGCTGATAAAATGATGTATCAAAGAAAAGAATATTTAAAAGAAAATAATTCATAATATATACAATTATGATATAATCTTTTTGGTGATTAAAAATGATTAATTTAGAATCTTTAAAAGGATTAATTTTAGATAACGAATATAAAATAACAATTTTAAGTAATGCTTCTGCTTACTTAAATGATTCACTAACTGATATTAACTGGGTTGGCTTTTATATATTAGATAATGATTATTTATATTTAGGACCATTTCAGGGTCATCCTGCATGTATAAAAATACCTGTAGGAAAAGGTGTATGTGGTAATACAATTAAAGAAGGTAAGACATTAGTTGTTGATAATGTATTAGAATATAAAGGTCATATAGCATGTGATTCTAATTCAAGATCTGAAGTATGTATTCCTATTTTTATTAATAATAAAATATATGGATTACTTGATATTGATTCTCCTATTTTTAATAGATTTGATAATAATTTAAAGATAGAATTAGAAAATGCAGTAAAAATTATTGAAAATGCTTTAAATAATGCAAAATAGATTTGACACATTAAATAGTTTTTGTTATAATCACATAGCGTGGGTAAAAAGCAGCAGCTTAAATGTCTTAGCAAATATCTTAAAGCAATTATGTTTAAATAGTAACCTTCGCTGCTTGATGGTGAACATTCAATTTAAGATATCCTAATTCTATAAGCATCGATTTTTTACTCCGAAAATAAATATTATTAGAGGAGGACATTAGAAATGTCAAAATTTACAGGTTCAAGCTGGAAAGTTTCACGTCGTTTAGGTTATTCTATTAGTGAAACAGGCAAAGAAATCATTAGAAGAAATTATGCTCCAGGACAACATGGTGCAAAGAAGAGCAAGCTTAAAGAATATGCTATGCAACTTCAAGAAAAGCAAAAAGTTAGATTCACTTATGGTGTATCTGAAAAACAATTTGCTAAAACATTCGAAAATGCAGCAAAATTAGATGGTAAGACAGGTGAAAACTTCTTAAAATTATTAGAATGCCGTCTAGATAACTTAGTTTATCGTTTAGGTTTTGCTTCAACTAGACCACAAGCTAGACAATTAGTTAATCATGGTCATGTAATTGTTGATGGAAAGAAAGTTGATATTCCTTCATACAGAGTTAAACCTGGTCAAACAATTACTTTAAAGGATTCAGCAAAAGAATTCAAAATTGTTAAAGCAGCTTTAGAAGCAAAAGTATCTCGTGCTGAATACTTATCATTCGATCAAGACAAATTAACTGGTTCTTTAGTTAGAGTTCCTGAAAGAAATGAATTCTTACCAGAAATCAACGAACAACAAATCGTCGAATTCTACAACAGAGCTTAATTATAAAAGCATTAAACTACCGAATAAAATCGGTAGTTTTTTTCTTCTTCTATTATTGTTATAAATCAATTTTAATTATATAATTAAATTGGTGATTTACTATGAATGAATATTTTAATATATACCTCCCTAAATCTAAAAGGGAGGTTGAAATAGAAATATCTATGCCAAGATATAAGGCTAATATTTCTTTTGATACATTATATTTTTTAGATGGACAAAATACATTTAAGGATAGTCATGCAACATTTGGTAGAGCCATACGTGCTGGTAAGCATTTAAAATTTATCGCCAGTCAAATGAAAAAAAGAATTTTAGGTGTTGCCATACATAATCCTAAAACTGATATGGGTCGTGTAAATGAATATTCTCCATTTAAAATAACAAAAACATTACTTGATGATTGGAAAGATAATGATCCTAAAATATGTGAAGCATTTTGTGATGATTTTATTAATGTAATTATTCCATATATAGAAAATAAATATAATGTTAAAAGAAATCCTGAAAATAGATTTATATATGGTTCATCACTAGCTGCAACAACAGCTATATATTTAGCATTTAAATATCCTAATTCATTTAATTATGTTGGTGCTTTTTCTACCGCATCTTTCTTATTTGAAAAAGAATTTATTAGTTTCATAAAGAAAAATATTAATCCTAATATTAATGTATTTTTATATTATGGTAAAAAAGAAATATCAGATTCAATGACTAAGCCTGGTTTATATGAAAAATCTAGTAAGAAATTATATAAATTATTTAAAGATAATAATATAAGAACAAGGCTAGTTATTTCATCTAGTGGTATTCATAACGAAGAAACCTGGGATGAATATATATTAGATTTTATAAATTTTATATATAGTGATGATATAATATACAAAAAGTGAGTTTCATACAGAAACTCACTTATTTTTTTACTTATTACTTAAATATTCATGAATTGATTTAGCAGCTAATTTACCAGCACCCATAGCACTAATAACTGTTGCAGCACCTGTAACAGCATCACCACCAGCATATACTGCTTCTCTTGAAGTTAAGCCTGCTTCATTAACAATGATACCACCATGGTTATTTACTTCTAGACCCTTAGTAGTATTTTTAATTAATGGGTTAGGTGAAGTACCAATTGCCATAATTACTGTATCAACATCTAATACAAATTCAGAGCCTTCAATTGGAATAGGTCTTCTTCTACCCTTTTGATCTGGTTCACCAAGCTCCATCTTAATACATTTCATACCTGTAACGAAGCCATTTTTAGGATCACGTTTATCATCAGGATTATTATAACCTAAAATTTCAATTGGGTTATTTAATAATTTGAATTCAATTCCTTCTTCCATTGCGTGTTCAACTTCTTCACGTCTTGCAGGAAGTTCTTCCATACTTCTTCTATATACGATATATACTTTTTCAGCACCTAATCTTAAAGCTGTTCTAGCTGCATCCATAGCAACGTTACCGCCACCAACAACTGCAACCTTTCCACCCTTCATAATAGGTGTAACAGGATCATCTAAATAAGATTTCATTAAATTAGATCTTGTTAAATATTCGTTTGCTGAATATACACCTTGTAATGCTTCACCAGGTATATTCATAAAGTTAGGTAAGCCAGCACCTGAACCAACAAATACTGCTTCATAACCCATATCAAATAATTCATCAATTGTTAATGTCTTACCAATAACAACGTTAGTTTCAACATCAACACCTAATTTCTTTAATGTTTCAACTTCTTTAGCAACAATAGTCTTAGGTAATCTAAATTCAGGAATACCATAAACTAATACACCACCA
>CADBQV010000063.1 GCA_902796895.1 uncultured Erysipelotrichaceae bacterium
GATCCAAATTCAAATTCTATTGTATTAAAGCTTAAGGTATATGATTATACATTTATGTATACAGGAGATGCGACAAACGAAGAATTAGATGATATTTTAAATTATTATGATAAAAATAAATTAAAATCAGATGTGCTTAAGGTAGCACATCATGGTTCTAATACTAGCTACAATATTGATTTTTATAATAAAGTAAATCCGAAATATTCTATAATTTCAGTTGCAGAAAATAATAAATATAATTTACCAAATATAGAGGTATGTGATTATTTAAATAAATATAGTAATTTATATATGACAAAGGATTGTGGTAATATTACATTTAATATTTATAAAGATAAAATGTGGATAAGTAAGTATAGATAGTTTAAATCTTTTGTGTTATAATGCCTTCGGTGAATTATATGAATGAAAATAAAATAAATGTTAAAAAATTAGTTTTAATAATTATACCTATATTTATAGAATTAGTATTACAATTACTTGCAGGTAATGTTGATAAATTAATGGTTAAAAAAGAATATCTAGCTACATCTATTAATCAAGCTAATTCAATATTAGATTTAATAGTTGTATCATTAAGTGTCTTATCAGCATCATCACTAATTTTAATAAGTCAATATAAGGGTTCTTTAAATAAAGAAAAAGAAAATGGAGTTTATGTATTATCATTTTATTTTAATTTATTCATAGGAATAATATTATCATTATTATTTTTAACATTATCTAAGCCAATATTATATGCAATAAATGTTGGTGATTTATTTTCTCATGCATATCTATATTTAATGATTAATGGTGGCTTTGTCTTTTTACAAGGCATGATGTTATCACTTCAAAGCTTTTTAAGAAGTAATGAATATATGAAAACATCATTATTAATTTCTATTATATTTAATGTTATTAATATAATATTAAACGCAATATTATTATATTTAACTGATTTAAATCCAATACTTGCTGTAGCATTATCTTCAGTTATATCAAGATTTATTGGTGTTGTTTTATTGTTATTTATCGTTATATTTAAATTAAAAATTAAATTATCTATAAAGCTTTTATTCCCACTAAATGTAAAAGAATTAAAGAAAATAATATCTATAGCCTTACCTTCAACAGGAGAAGCAATAAGCTATTCATTATCACAAATTGTTATAATAGCTTTTATTAATTTAATAGTTGAAATGGGAAAAAAAGAAGGAATAATTGAATTATCAGTAGCTCAAGATGCTAAAACATATGCATCAATGATTGCGTTAATTACATATCTATTTGTAAACGCAGCTAGTCAGGGTATGCAAATAATGTTAGGTAGGTATTTAGGAGCTAATGATACAAATATGGCAAATAAGCTTGTTATGAAGATGATGTATATATCTATTATTGTATCTACAATAACGGCACTTTTATTCGCAATAACATCTAATTTTTATTTTTCATTAATGATAGAAAATAAAGATGTTATAGCATTATGTGAAAAAATAATGTATATTGAAATTGCATTAGAATTTGGTAGAGCGATAAATATAGTTTTAGTAAGAGCACTACAAACAGCAGGAGATGTAATGTTTCCTACAATACTTGCAGTAATATTCTGTTGGGCGGTTGCGACTGTAGGAAGCTATGTTTTAGGATATGTATTTAAGCTTGGCTTAATTGGTGTATGGATAAGTATGGCAGCGGATGAAGTAATGAGAGCAGCTATATTTGTTGTAAGATGGAAAAAAGGCAAATGGAAGGAAATGAGGCTTGCAGTATGAGAAATATATTAATAGTCAACGATGATGGATATTATTCATATGGAATAAAATTATTATATGAAAAATTAAAAAAATATGGTAATTGTTATGTCTTTGCCCCTGCAGAAGCTAAAAGTGGTGCTTCACATTCATTTGATGTAAAAGGTCCATTTGTAGTAGAAAACTTAGAAGAAAACATATATAAAGCATATGCATCACCTGCAGATTGTGTTCGTTTAGCCCTAGATATTTTAGATATTAAATTTGATTTAGTATTTTCAGGAATAAACGATGGTCTTAATTTAGGCGATGATATAATGTATTCAGGTACATGCCATGCCGCACTTGAAGGAATAATTGGTGGAATACCTTCGGTAGCTATATCTACAGATAAAGATTCATTTGAAATTTGTGAAAATGAAATAGATCAAATTTTAAAATTAGTTTTTGATAAAGAATTATATTCTAATCAATATGTCTTAAATATAAATTTCCCTACTAGAGATTTTAAAAAATCAAAAGGTATCAAGCTTACAAAGCAAGGAATTAAAAGATTTAAAACATCATTTTATAAAAATGATTTAGATGGTAAATATTATGTTAAGGGTGAAAAAATAACATATGATTCAAATAAAGATACAGATTCATGCTTGTCACTTGAGGGATATATAACAATAACATTAATAAGTACTCATTCAAATGATTTGAAAAATTATGAAAAAATAGAAAAAAAGTTAAATCACTAATAAAAAAATATGTTATAATAAAATATAGTAATACTATACGAGGTGATTTTGTGACTATAGAAGAAATGCTTAAGTTTTTGGGAGTTAGAACTCAAAGTAATGCGTCTATAGACCTTTGTTACAAAATGGATATGGAAGCTTTTAATATGATGAAGGATAACTCAAATTCATTTATTAAAGATAAATATGTCTATACATGTGTTTATAATGTTTTATTAGATGAATTAAATTATAAAAAGCTTGATAAGAAAGAAAAAGAAGAAGCTTTAAAAATCATTAATAAAATTGATTTAAATGAAGAAGATAAGGAATACAAAGATATGTATTTCACTGGATTAGAGAGAGTTTTATTAAGATATAATAGACATGATTTAATTAATATTGAATCTAATAATGAATTATCTAAATTAGCATATTTAGCTGAATTAAATGGCGAATATGGAAGGGCACTAGAACTATATAATAAGCTTGGCTTTGGTGATAGAGTAGAATTAATAAAGCTTAAAATCAGTAAAAAAAGATGAAGAAATTAATCTTCATCTTTTTCTTTTTCTATTTCATTTTCTAAAGCTTTTTTCTCTTCTTTTGTAAGAGGAACAGGATCATAGCCACCTTTAAAAAATGGAGTACATTTTAAAAATCTTTTTGTAGATAGATAGCTAGCTTTTACAAAATTAAATTTTTGATAGCATTCCTTAGCATATTGACTACAAGTTGGTATGTATCTACATTTTTTAGAAGTATTAGGTGATATTTCTCTTTGATACCAATTTATTAATCTAATTGGCAATTTATTTTTCATAATATATACTATCTAATACCTTATTTAAAACTTCTTTTCCCATTAAAGCAAGAACCATTTCATATGCAAAATCTAGGGAATAGGCTACACTTTTAGCTGTGATTAAATATCCATCCTTACATACACCTTGATTAGTAAATGTACCACCAAAATCATCATTCATTGATGTAAAGCATGTGTATTTTTTATTCTTTAAAAAGCCAAGGCGTCCAAATAAAGTAGGAGCTGCACAAATTCCAAATACATATTTATTATTTAAAAAGAAGTATCTAATTATTTCATGACCATATTCATAAGTATATAAGAATTTATAATGTGGTCCACCAGGAATAAATAATGCATCATATTCTTTATAATTAATGTCATTAATATTAGCTATATCAGTTAATTTAAATTGATGACTGCTTGTTACAGTCGTGTTGTTTGAAGCAATTGTAAGACTAACTCCAGCTCTTTTTAAAATGTCAAATGGAGCAATAGCCTCTTCCTCTTCAAACCCATCAAATATTAACGCAAGTACCTTCATATTACTTCACCTCGAAAAAATTATAGCATAAATAAATATTGTTTTGTATACAATTGTTTATTTTTAACATTTATTTTGTTAAAAAGAGGTCATTTTCTTGTAAGTTTTAAAAAAATATTATATTATATATAATATATGGCTATTCGGAGGGTAAAAATATGGAAATAGATTTTGAAAGAGGTAATGTCATACTATTTGGCAAAACAAGTAAAATTGAAACGTTAATAAAAAAGTTTACTCAATTATCCGGAGAACAGGTTTATCATTTCTTGGTTAATAGAGGCATTCAAATTCCAAGAAAGATGAATTGCCTTGCGTTAATGTCAGTTTTAAATAAAAAAATTAAATTTTTGAATTCTAATTCTTTATCTAAGGATTATTTCCAAAGATTACAATATTATAATTATTTTACAGAACAACAATTATTTAATTTATTTATTAAAATTGCCAATGATGATGAATCATTTTATGCATATAGATATAATTTATTTCAATTGATGCTATATAATTATGTAACTTTGGATTTTAATGATGGTGAATTAACTTATGTTAAGAATCTTAAAAAAGCACCTACAGAGAAATTTGAACAATATTTTAATTATATTTCAGGTGCCTGCTTAGAACAAGAAGATACATTTGATGGTGTTAATATTGAAATGCTAAAGGCTAATATGGTAAATAGTGCTTCAAACCAAGAGGTATATGATATATCAGGTAAATATGGTATTGATATTCCACAAAGACTTAAAAAAGAAGAATTCTTAACATTCATATTAGATTATATGAGAGAAAATAACACATATAATGACGAGATTGCAGAAGAATTAGAAGGAATGACTTTAACTCAGCTTCAAACATTCGCAAATAGAGTAGCTATTCCTATGTCACCTAATATGTCAAAACAAGAATCAATTACATATTTATTCTATTATTTAGGAAAATGTGAAATTGAGAAAACTTCAGTAAAAAGAATTGAAGTACCACCAATGTATACTCCTCTTGAATTTACTGTAGATTTAGATGTTATCACATCATTTTCTAATCAAGCACCTAAAAAGATTATTCATTATGATGGTGAAGATGATGATAAGGATAGATTTGAAACTTCTTTAATTGCGGCTATACCTGTAACTATTACAGATGAAGAGCCTAAAGAAGGTATATCACAAGAAGAAATAAAGCCTGAAGAAAATAAAATAGAAGAGAAAAAAGAAGAAGCACCTTCTTTAGAAAATATGATTTTAAGAGATGATATTTTAAATCCTAATCCTAATGAAGAAGCTCCTAAGGTAGATGAAGAATTATCATATGATGATACATCTGTAATTACAGATAATCAAAATGATAAATTAGATGAAGAAAATAAATTATTAGTTGATGAAATATTAAATCCTAGTGATAAAGAAAAAGAAGAGGTTAATGAAGAAAAACCAGAAGAAGAAAATAATGAAACTAATAATTTAGAAGAAACTAATGAAGAAGTAAAAGAAGATGTCATTTTAAATGATGATATCTTAAATCCAAATCAAAGTGAAGAAAATCCTATTGATGATATAAATCAAGAAAAACCTGTTGAAGAATTAGATGAAAATAATAATTCAGAAGAAAATGAAGAATTAGAAACACCAGAATCTGAGACAGAAAATGAGGTAATAGATGAAAATCAAGAGGAAGAAGCAAATGAAGTTGTAATGCTTGATGAGGATTTAAGCGACGCTCCTGATTTATCTGATTCTGAAATAAAAGAATTAATTAAAGAAGAAAAACCAGAAGAAGTTGTAGAAGAAAAAACAGTTGTATTTGATGTTTCAAATGTTAAGAAAAATGAACAATATGGTTCTGAAAAATTATTGAAATTAAAGGATAATAATACAGCAAAGATAGTAAGAATAGCAATTATATTAACAGTTATTGCATTAATTATTGCATTCTTATTATATGCAAATTTTAGATAAGTTTTAGTAGGTGAATTATAATGGCCAAGGAAAAATATAGTCCCATGATGGAACAATATTTAGAAATAAAAAAGGATTATAAAGATTATATTTTATTTTATCGTATTGGCGATTTTTATGAAATGTTTTTCGATGATGCATTTAAAGCATCAAGAGAATTAGAATTAGCATTAACAGGAAAAGATGCAGGAGTTAAAGAAAGGGTACCAATGTGTGGTATCCCTTTTCATGCTGCTGATACATATATTGAAAAATTAGTATCTAGAGGATATAAGGTTGCAATAGGTGAGCAGCTTGAAGATCCTAAAAATGTAAAAGGTATAGTTAAAAGAGGCATAATAAAAATTATTACACCTGGTACTCTTAATTCAGGTATTAAAGAAAATGAAAATAATTTTATTGCATCTATTATCTATATAAAAAGAGAATATGTTCTTTGTTATTGTGATATCACAACAGGTGAAGGATATGTCTCAAGCTTTAAGAGTGTTGATGAATTATTAAATGAAATAATATCTCAACAAATTAAAGAAGTAGTTATTACATCTGATTTCAATAATAAAAAAGCATTTGAATTCATAAAAAATAATTCAATTGCCCTATCTTATATGGATAGATTTGAAATACCTACATATTTAAATAAAGTAATTAAAGAAATTGATCCACAGTATCATAAGGCTATTGGTATTTTAATCCAATATTTTATTGAAACTCAAAAATGTGAGCCATCATTCTTTAAAGCATTTAAGTCATATGTAAGTAATAATTATTTACATCTAGATGCTTTTACAAAGAAGAATTTAGAATTAAATGAAACATTAAGAATGAATAGTAGAAATGGTTCTATTTTATGGTTAGTAGATAAATGCCAAACTGCTATGGGTTCAAGAATGATTCATAGATGGCTTGATAAGCCACTTATTGATTTGAATTTAATTAATAAAAGATTAGATTTTGTTGAAGCTTTTAATAATGATATTGTATCTAAAGAAGAAATAAAAAAAGGTTTTAAAAATGTGTATGACCTAGAAAGAATAATAGGTAGAATATCATCTAATAGTGCTAATGCTAAAGATTTAGTTTGGCTAAGAAGAAGTTTAAAAGAAATTCCTAATTTTAAGCAAATACTTGCAAATATGGATTTAGCTATTGCAAATGAATTAGCAGCTAAAATAGATATTCATGAAAATTTATATAATTTATTAGATGCATCATTAGTAGATAATCCTCCTTTATCTGTAAAGGAAGGTGGAATCATTAAAGATGGATATGATAGTAAATTAGATGAAATAAGAAATATCCAAACAAATGGCAAAGATTGGATTTTAAATTATGAAGCTAACCAAAAAGAAATTACAGGTATTAAGACACTAAAGGTTGGCTATAATAGAGTAACTGGTTATTTTATTGAAGTATCTAAAGGCGCAATAAAAGATATTCCTTTAGAATTAAATTATGAAAGAAGAGCTACTTTAGTTAATGCTGAAAGATTTATAACACCAGAATTAAAAAAATATGAGGATATGGTATTAAATGCTAAAGATGAAATAGAAAATATTGAATATGAAATATTTTGCTATTTAAGGGCTGAAGCATATAAATATATTGAATCATTACAATATTTAGCAGATATTATATCAGAAATAGATTGTTATACATCACTTTCAGATTTAGCAATTAAAAATAATTATGTAAGACCTACATTTAATCAAAATAGAGAGGTTAATATAGTAGACGGACGTCATCCTGTATTAGAGACAATTATTAATTCTAATTATATTGTTAATGATTGTGTTATTAATAAATATAATATGATATTAATTACAGGACCAAATATGAGTGGTAAATCTACTTATATGAGAATGCTTGCATCTATTATAATACTAGCTCAAATGGGTTCTTTCGTACCCGCTAAATCAGCAAATTTAATGATATTTGATGC
>CADBQV010000064.1 GCA_902796895.1 uncultured Erysipelotrichaceae bacterium
AAAAAGAATTTAATTAACTTTGGTATTTTACCAATAGAATTAGATATTGAAGCAAACTTATTTGATGAAATTAATGTTACATATGATGAATCTGAAATCGTTGTAACTAATAAAACATTAAATAAAACTTATAGAAAAAAGAATGATTTAACTTTAGAAGAATATAAACTAATTGAACTTGGTGGTCTTTTAAATACATTCTAGAAAGGACATTATATGTACGAGTTTTTACAAGAAAAATATGATGACTTATTAAAAAACGAATCTATTGATTCATCTTTATATGATAAATATGATGTTAAAAGAGGATTAAGAAATAACAATGGTACTGGTGTATTAGTTGGTTTAACTAGAGTAGCTGAAGTATCAGGTTATTATGTTATAGATAATAAAAAAGAACCAAAGGATGGTAATTTATATTATCGTGGAATCGATGTAAAAGAAGTAGCTAAGCTATCTGGAAATGATTTTGGTTATGAAAATACTTGTTTCTTATTATTATTTGGTCATTATCCTAATAGCAGTGAATCAAGAATATTTAAAAAGATATTAAGTGAAAATTATGATTTACCAAAAGGCTTTTTGGAAAATATAATATTAGCTAATCCTTCTAAATCATTAATGAATCATATTAATAGATCAATCTTATCATTATATTCATTTGATTCAGATCCAGATAATATTGATGGATTTGAATTAATTAAAAAAGGATTATCTATAATTGCTAAAATGCCTGCAATTATATCTTATTCACTTCAAGCAAAAACACATTATCTTGATAATGATTCATTACATATCCATTATCCAAAGCAAGAATATTCAATTGCTGAAAATATATTATATTTATCAAGAAATGATGGTAAATTTACTGATATTGAAGCTAAAACATTAGATATGTGTTTAATTGTTCATGCTGACCATGGTGGAGGAAATAATAGTGCCTTTGTAGGTACATGTGTATCATCTACATTAACTGATATTTATTCTATGATATCTGCATCTTTAGCATCATTAAAAGGACCACGTCATGGTGGTGCTAATATGGCAGTGCTTGATATGATGAAGGATGTTGAAAAGGAAATCGGATTTAATGCAAGCGATGATGAAATAAGAAAAATAATCAATAAAATATTAGATAAGGATTTCTTTGATAAGACAGGATTAATATATGGTATAGGACATGCAATTTATACATTGTCTGATCCTAGATGTGAATTATTAAGAGAAAAAGCAAAAGAATTAGCAGAGGCTAAACATTCAGAAAAATTTGAATTCTATCATAGATTTGAAAAAATCGCCATTGAAGAGGTTCAAAAGAAAAAAGGTATTGTTTGTTGTGCTAATGTCGATTATTATTCTGGTTTAATATATGAAATGCTAAATATTCCAAGAGATTTATTCATTCCTATTTTTGCAGCAGCGAGATTGGTTGGATGGATAAGCCATGATATTGAAAACCTATTATATTGTAATAAAATTATTAGACCTGCAACAAAATATGTTGGACAGAAGAAAGATAACTAGTATTCTTTGAATTTGACTTTTTAGAGTATAATATAATATAATATATTATTATGAAAGGAATAGTGATTATATGCAAAGAACACTAGGACAGAATTATCGTCGCTTCTTCGGTATATTAATTTTAATAGCTATTGCAATATGTGTACCACTTGCATTAATCGCTAATGCTTACTCAAGTATCGCTAAACAAGAAATTAAGGTAGAAGATCAAACAATTCCTGCAGTTTCGATGGATTATAATGTTTTCGATACAAATAAGGTTAGATTAACATTCAATGTTGAAAGAAGTAATTTAACAGTTGCAAACATTAAAAAAACTTCTGAAGAAACTGACGCTAGTGGTAAGACAATTACTAAAACAGAATATGTAAAAGAATTTTTTCAATCTTATACAATATTTTTAGTTAATAAAACAAAATTAGATAAAGCAGCTGCATCAGGTGGTTCAGCATATTATGGAGATCATATTGAAAAACAAATAACTGTAACTCAAGATGATACACCAATGGATGAAATCGATGCCTCATATGAAGATGGTGCTAATGTTATAAAAGCTGTAACAAGAAAATTTGATGTTTTATTTGAAGGTTTATCAAGAAATACAACATATAGATATGCAATAACTTTCTATTATAGCAAAAATGGTTCTAATACATCTTATGTAAAAGAATTTAATAGCTATTTTACAGATGAAAAAACATTTACAATTAATTAATTGATAATGGTCATTAATTTGACCATTATTTTTTTCTATTGTATTATTATTGTGATATAATATATTCGGTGTTATTTATGAATAAAAAAGCTTTTTTATTAGAAATGAGACAAACAGGTAAGCTAAAAGGCTTAAAGCCATGTTATATCTCTTTAAAATTTAATAGCGGAAAAATCTATAATGGTGGTAATGCTAATTTCATTATGTCACTTAGAAATGGTACTTTATATTTTCAAAAATATTCAAAATTATTTTCTAAATTACAACCATCAGGTGACTTTAGTGTAAATGCTAAAAGATTTAAAGATTATACAGTTATAGATAATAAATTATTTAAAATATTATCACTAAAAGATAGTGAAGGTTTTTCTTTAGAAATATATTATAATATTTATGGTGATAATACATTATCAACAATAGAAAATATTGATAGAATTGTTTCTGAATTAAAAGATTTATATGGATTAAAGCTTTTAAAGGAGGATGATAAGAATGAACAATCTTAGTCAAAAAGAAAAAGATTTAATAAAAAAATATGAAACTAATGATTTTAAAAAGCAAAGAAAATTTAGTAAAGAAAAGAAAGAAATGTATTTAAAACAAACAGATAGAAATTATAAGGATGGTGATAGAAATTGATAAAAATTGGTGATTATAATTTCTTAAAAATTGATAGAATATCTGATTTAGGATATATGCTTATAGATGGATCAGATGAATATTTACTACACTTTAAGGAAGCTAAGTGTGAACATCAATTAGGTGATGAGGTAAAAGTATTTATTTATTATGATAAAAAAGAAAGATTAACTGCAACTGAAGCAGAGGTTTTTTCTACTATCAATATGGCAGGATTTGCAGAAGTAGTAGATGTTGCACTAAACGCTGGTGTATTCGTTGATATAAATACACCTAAGGATGTATTTGTATCTAAAGATAATTTGCCATATGATACATCTTTATGGCCACAAATTGGAGATAAATTATTTGTTAAATTAAAAATGAAGAAAAACCAATTTGTAGCTAAGCCATTAAATAGATTTGATATTATTGCACTTCATAAAAATGTAAATTACGTAGAAGGTGAAAAGGTATTAAGCTATGTTATAAAAATAGCTGATGCAGGTATTTCTTTAATTACAAATGATATGATGCATGTATTTGTACCAAGAGCTCAGTATAGAGGAAAATATCGAATTGGTGAAGAATTAGAAGTAACTATAACTAAAAAAATAGATGAAGAATATTATGGTACTTTAAATTTACATAAAGAATTATTAATGGATACCGATAAAGAATTAATTTTAAATTATATGAATTCTAATAAGGGCACTATGCCTTTAACTGCTAAATCAAGTGCTGAGGATGTATTTAGAATACTTAAAATGTCAAGAAAAGCATTTAAAAGAGCATATGGTAATTTATATAAAGAACATCTAATAGTTTTTGATGATGAAAAAACAACTTTAGTTAAATAAATATTTTTGTGAATATTTGTGAATAAATGTTGACAATCAGTAAATTTCAGTATATTATTATCTTAGAGAGGTGATATGATGCTGGAATTTTTTGACGAGAAAGAAAAAAATGGTGTAGCTACAATTTATGATAGGCACATCTTATTCAATTCAAAACTAATTCAATATTTTAAAGATGCATATAGAGTTAGAGCGGCAATAGATAAAGAAGAAAAAAAGCTTTATATCTTTATGATAAATAAAGATTATGCTTTAAGTGGTGAATTAAATGAATCATCTTTATTATCTGTAAGTGTTTCTAAATCTTATGTAAGAATTGCATCAAAAAGCTTAATTAATTTTATTGCTTCATCATTTAATATAGAAACTACAAAGGATAAAGGTATTCCATTTGAAGCAATATATAGTGATGAGAAAAAAGCAATAATTGTTAATATGGGAGGTAGTTTATGCAAGAATACATGATTTGGGTTTGGCTAGGCGTATTCGTTGTGGCATTTATTGTTGAAGCTATAACGCAAGATTTAGTATCTGTATGGTTTGGTCTTGGTGCTATCGTATGTGTATGCATATCAAGTACACCATGGTGGGTACAATTAATTGTCTTTGTAATTGTTAGTGCGATTGCATTAGCTGCTACAAGACCATTAGTTAAAAAGATTTTATCTAGAGAAGAAAGAAAAACCAATACCGATGATTTTATAGGTAGAAAGGTTAAAACAATTACTGAAGTATCTAAATTTGATGGTGGCGTTGTAAAAATTAATGGTATTGAATATGGCGCTATGTTAATGGAAAATAGTGACACTACAATAGAAAAAGATGTAATTGTTGAGGTAGTTGCTATAAAAGGTAACAAATTAATTATTAAAGAATTAGAGGGGGACAAGTAGTATGTGGGGTATTATTGTAGGTTCTATAATTGGAGTACTTATAATTATTTATTTAATTTCAAGAATCAAAATCGTAAGACAAACTAATAAGCACGTTGTTGAACGTTTAGGAGCATTCCATAAGGTATGGGGTGTAGGTGTACATTTTTTATGTCCATTTATTGATAAGGTATCATATATAATATCTATGAAGGAGCAAGTTAAGGATTTCGCTCCACAACCAGTTATTACAAAGGATAATGTAAAAATGGATATTGATACTGTAGTATTTTTCCAAGTAACAGATCCTAAGCTATATGCATATGGTGTAGAAAATCCATTATCAGCAATTGAAAATTTAAGTGCTACAACACTAAGAAATATTATTGGTGAATTAGATTTAGATGAAACTTTAACAAGCCGTGGTATTATTAATTCAAGAATGCGTTCAATTCTTGATGAAGCAACAGACCCTTGGGGAATTAAAGTTAATAGAGTTGAAGTTAAAAACATTATTCCACCAAGAGATATCCAAGAAGCAATGGAGCGTCAAATGCGTGCAGAACGTGAACGTCGTGAAAAGATTTTACTTGCTGAAGGTGAAAAGAAATCTCAAATTTTATTAGCTGAAGGTCAAAA
>CADBQV010000065.1 GCA_902796895.1 uncultured Erysipelotrichaceae bacterium
AAGATCAATTAATATGATTATCTGTCCTCTTGCCGCAATGAAATTAGGATGTGCATATGAACCACTTGATAGTACATATCCAAGTGAAAGATTAGAATTCATGATTAATGATGCAAATTCTAAATATATAATTGCTGATAGTGAGCTTTTAGATAAAATTAAAAATATTAAATTACCTATCCTACATACAAAAGATATTAATAATTTAGATAAAAAAGCATTTAATAGAATTAAAATAGAGCCAGAAAGCTTAATGATTTTATTATATACATCAGGTACTACCGGAATGCCAAAGGGTGTAATGCTTTCACATTTTAATATCGTTAATTTTGCCTCATGGTATAAAAATTATTATAAATTAGATTCTAATTCTGTCGTCCTAGCTTACGCAAGCTTTGGATTTGACGCATGTATGATGGATTTATACCCTGCACTTACAAATGGTGCTGCTGTATGTATTGTGCCTGAAGATATGCGTATGAATTTAAATGAATTAAAGGAATATATGGGTAAAAATAAGGTTACACATGCCTTTATGACAACACAGGTTGGTAGAATGTTTGCTGAAGAAAACAGTGAATGCTATACACTTAAGCATTTATCTGTTGGTGGTGAAAAGCTTGTTCCACTTAACACATTACCTACCGGATATAAATTCTATAATGGATATGGCCCTACAGAATGCTCAATATTCTCAACAATTGAAAAGTATGATAAGCCATATGATAGAATCCCTATTGGTAAGCCTCTAGATAATTACAAATTATATGTTGTATCTTCTAACAAAAAATTAGCACCAATAGGTGCCTTAGGTGAACTATGGATTTCTGGTTTTGGTGTAGGTATTGGTTATTTAAATCAAGAAGAAAAAACAAAAACTACATTTGTTAAAAACCCATTTAATAATGATGAATGCTATGAAATAGCCTACAGAACAGGTGATATCGTTCGTTGGTTAGATAATGGTAAGATTGATTTTGTTGGTAGAAATGATGGTCAAGTTAAAATAAGAGGATTTAGAATTGAATTATCTGAAGTTGAAATGACTATAAGACAATATCCAAATATTAAGGATGTAACAGTTCAAGCATTCAAAGACGAAAAATCAGGTCAAATGTATTTAGCTGCATATTTCACTGCATCAAGCTATATAAATGTAGATAAAATAAAAGAATTTATTGCATCACAAAAGCCACCTTATATGGTTCCTTCTTCTATTATGCAATTAGAAGAAATTCCTCTTAACCAAAATCAAAAGGTTAATAAACGTGCCTTACCTAAACCAGTATTTGTATCAGAAAACAATAATTTTATAGAAGCTAAAACACAAATTGAAAAAGATATTGTTAATATTTATTCTTCTATTCTAGGAGTAGATAAAGTAAGTGTAACTGATAGCTTCTTTAATATTGGTGGAACATCACTTACTGCAGCAAAAGTTATTATGCAAGCAATTAATAAAGGATATTCTATTGCTTATAAGGATGTATTTGATAATCCATCAGCAAGAGAACTTGCTAAATTAATTGAAGAAAGAAAAAATATTAGTAATAATACAAATAATAACCAAGAAGAAATAAATACAAATACTATTGAGGCTTTAAAATATAATGATGTTAAATATGTTGATGAAATTAAAAATGATTATAATTTAGGCACTGTATTATTAACAGGCGCAACAGGTTTCTTAGGAATTCATATATTAAAAGAATTATTAAATCTAAAGAATCAAATATTAGTATTAGTTAGAGGTAAAGAAACTGATGCCTTAACACGTTTAAAAGGATTTTTAACTTATTATTTTGATTCTCCTTTAGATGATGAATTAAATAAATATGTTAAAGTTATAAACGGTGATATTACAGATGATAATTTAATTAATCAAATTAAAGATTATAAATTCGATACAATCATTAATGCAGCAGCATGTGTTAAACATTTTGCACAGGATGATATTATTGAAAGAATTAATGTTGGTGGTGTTAAAAACCTAATTGAAATAGC
>CADBQV010000066.1 GCA_902796895.1 uncultured Erysipelotrichaceae bacterium
AGGATGGTTATTTTAATTAGAATTATCGCGAGCCTTCCGACTGGCTTTCTCTGTCATCTGTGCAACATCGAGCTATGGCGTTAGACAATTTTGTGAAGTGACACAGTCGCTCGCAAGAAAATGACATAAAACATAAGTATGAATGACCTTGTCAGAAATGATGAGGTCTTTTATTTTTGTTGATTCATTATAGCGAATATGCTATAATAATTTTATGAGGAATAGGAGATGATAAAATGCAAAAAGATCCTTTTAAAGAATATTTAAAAGAAAAAGAACCAACAAAAAAAGAAAAGGCATACTCATGGTATACTGCCATTGGTTTACAGAAGGTTGATGGTTTAGATACATCAAAATATTTAAATGATTTAGCTATAAAAAATATTGAAGGAGAAGTATCTTTAGAAGATGTCAGTGGATTAATTAATTCATATTATGAAGAAAAAAACGATGATACAAATAATAATGAAGAAGCTGATAAAGTATCTATAAATATTGCTAAGATATTATCAGAAAAAGCATTTGTTTTCTCTCCAATTCAATATCTTGATATTCATAAGAAATTATTTAAAAATGTATTTCCACATGCTGGTAAGATTAGAACTTATAACATTTCAAAAAAAGAATGGGTTTTAAATGGTGATACAGTAATATATGGTGGTGCTTCAATGCTTAATGAAACGTTAGAATATGATTTTAGTGTTGAAAAAAATTATGACTATTCTAATATATCAAGAGATGATTTTATTAAGCATATAGCTAGATTCATTTCTAATCTATGGCAAATACATGTTTTTGCTGAAGGCAATACTAGAACAACAGCAGTTTTTTTAATTAAATATTTAAAGACATTTGGTTATGATGTAACAAATGATATATTTGCAAATAATGCTTGGTATTTTAGAAATTCTCTTGTAAGAGCAAATTATTCTAATATAGAAAAGGGAATAACTGAAACAACTTTATATCTTGAATTGTTTTTAAGAAATCTATTATTGAATGAGAATAATGAATTAAAGAATAGATATTTACATATTGATTTCAATAAAAAAGTGAACATTGATGATAAAAAAGTAGATATTGATGACAAAAAAGTGGACATTCAAATGATTGATATATCTAATAATATTAGGAAAAAGATTACTAAATTGCATAATGAACTATCTAATAAAGATTATTTTGGTAGAACAGAAGTCATGAATGTTTTAGAATTATCACCATCAGGTGCTTCAAAATTTATTTCATCTTTATTAATTAAAAATATTATCATTCCTGTTAATGGTTATGGAAAAGGAAAATATGTTTTCAATGAGGAAATAATATATGAATAATGATTCAAAATATATAGTTGATGAAATAAAGAGAAAAAGAAAAATGTTAGGTATTTCGCAAACTGAATTAGCTGAAAGATGTGGAATGCCACAGTCAACAATTGGAAGAATTGAAAACTATTCTATGAATCCTTCTTTAGATGTTATTACATCAATAATGAATGAATTAGATGTATCTTTTGAATTCAGTAAAAAGAAGTACATGCGAATTCAAGGAGAAGAATTAGCGTATAAAACTATGAAGCCTGTTGGTGTATTTGTATTAACTTGGAGAAGAGTAAGGGATGGCATTTATTCTGAAGAAGACAAAAACACATATTTAGAAGTAGATAAATGGTTTAAAGAAAATTTACCAGAACCACCATTTTATGGAGATAATAATGATAATCCATTAGGTGCTACAACTTGGTTTAAAACAAATAATTCAAGCATAATGTTAGAACATATTAAACCATTATTAGATTTATTAGATAAATATAATGTCCCATATGAAATAGCTTATTCAGATAATCCAGGTAAGATTATATATGAAGATGATTATCAAGTTGGTGTTATAGATTACGACAAATAAACTTGCGAGCCTGCTCTGTCATCTGTGCAACATCGAGCTATGGCGTTAGACAAAAGCTGTCCTATGGCAAATACTATTTCCATAAGACAAAACATACAAACTATAATAAATTAGACTTATTAACCAACTATTAATAAGTTTTTTTAA
>CADBQV010000067.1 GCA_902796895.1 uncultured Erysipelotrichaceae bacterium
AGTATGTCTTGGACCCTTACGAGTACGAGAATTGTTACGTGTATTTTGTCCACGAACTGGTAATCCTTTTCTATGACGGATTCCTCTATAGCAACCAATTTCCATTAATCTCTTAATGTTAAGAGCAACTTCTCTTCTTAAATCACCCTCAACTTTAATTTTTGATACTTCGCTTCTGATTTTGCTTAATTGCTCTTCAGTTAAATCTTTAACTCTGATATCTTCTGATACCTTAGCATTTTTTAAAATATTTTTTGCTGTAGTTTCACCAATACCATAGATGTATTGTAATGATACAACAACTCTTTTATCATTAGGAATATCTACTCCTGCAATACGTGCCATATATTGTGCACCTTTCCTTTCTAAATAGTAAAATTTAAGCTAATTGTAAATAAATTTTAGCCTTGTCTTTGCTTATGTTTAGGGTTTTCGCAAATAACCATAATGCGGCCTTTACGTTTGATAACCTTACACTTATCGCATATTGGTTTTACTGATGGTCTAACTTTCATTTTAAATACCTCCAATATTATTTATGTCTGTAAGTTATTCTTCCACGTGTTAAATCATAAGTTGAAATTTCAACTGTTACTTTGTCGCCTGGTAAAATGCGTATGTTGTTCATGCGGATTTTACCAGAAACGTGGGCATTCACATGATGACCGTTTTCAAGTGTTACTATGAATTGTGTATTAGGTAAAACCTCTTCAACTACACCTTCAAATTCAATAACATCTTCTTTTTTTGCCATATAAAAATTAAGCCTCCTAATTTATACTAAACCGTAGTCAAGATTTCATAACCATCTTTAGTTACGACAATAGTATGCTCGAAATGAGCACTTTTTGACTTATCATTTGTAACAACAGTCCATCCGTCAGACAATGTTCTTACTTTTTTTGTTCCTGCATTAACCATTGGTTCTATTGCTAAAACCATGCCTTCTTTTAAAATTGGACCAGTATTTCTTTCTCCAAAATTAAATATTGCAGGTTCTTCATGTAATTCATGACCAACTCCATGACCTGTATATTCTTCGACTATTCCATAGCCGAAACTAGAAATGTAATCACCTATTGCAGCTTCTACATCACCAAGGTGAGCTCCAGGTTTTACCTCAGCTAAGCCTTTAAATAAAGCTTCACGAGTTACATCCATTAATTTTTGATCTTTAGAGTTCACACTTCCTACTGTATAGCTCCAAGCTGAATCACCATGATATCCCTTATAACAAGCTCCAATATCAATAGCTATTATATCACCATTTTTTAATTTTTGCTTCTTTGATGGAATACCATGAATGACAACTTCGTTTACTGATGTACAAACAGCACATGGAAAGCCTCCATATCCTTTAAATGAAGGATATGCATCATGAGCTAAAATGAATTTTTCGCAAATTTCATTTATTTCCCATGTTGTTATGCCAGGCTTTATATGCTTTTTGATTTCTTCGTGACATAATCCTACAATTCTTCCTGCTTCTTTTAACAAAGCAATTTCTCTTGCACTTTTGATTATTATCATTCGATTATTCACCTAATACTACTTTAATATCATTAAAAACTTTTTCTACTGGTTGATCACCATTAACAGTTTTTAAAATACCTTGTTTATTATAATATGCAAGAAGTGGTGCTGTGTTATTATCGTAAACTGTTAAACGATTCTTTGCTGTTTCTTCTGTATCGTCAGCTCTTTGAATTAATGCTGAACCACAGTTATCACAAATACCATCTTTCTTAGGAGCATTAAATTCAACATGATAAGTTGCTCCACAAGTCTTACATACTCTTCTACCAACCATACGTCTTACTAAGATTTCTGCTTGGACATTTACATCTAATACTGCATCAAGATGAATTCCATTTTCATTTAAGAATGCATCTAATGCTTCAGCTTGAGCGATTGTTCTTGGGAATCCATCTAATAAGAATCCTTTTTTACAATCATCTTCAAGTAATCTTTGCTTTACAATACCAATAGTTACTTCATCTGGTACTAAAGCACCTTGATCCATATAGCTTTTTGCTTCAAGACCAAGCTTAGTTTGATTTTTAATTGCAGCTCTGAACATATCACCAGTTGAAATATGTGGAATATTGTAATATTCTCTAATATTTACAGCCTGAGTACCCTTACCTGCACCAGGTCTACCCATAATTAATAATTTCATTATGAATTTCCTCCTAGCCTAAGAATCCTTTGTAATCCTTTGTTTCAGAAGCTGTCTCGATTTGTCTAAATGTTTCGATTGCAACACCAACTATGATGATAAGTGATGTACCACCAATAGTGATTGTTGATGATTCAGATTGACTAAATCCAAATGCTTTAGAAACAATAATTGGAACTAATGCAACTATTGTTAAATATGTTGCTCCAATCAAAGTGATTCTAAATAACATTTTTGATAATTGTTGTTTAGTTTCCTCTCCAGGTCTATAACCAGGAATAAATGCGCCTTGCTTTTCAAGATTGTCAGCAATCTTTTCAGGGTCAACTTGCATGAATGAATAAAAGAAACTAAAGAATACAATTAAAATTACATAAATTGCAATACCGATTGGTTGTTGGTATGAGAAGATTTGATTAATCCAGAAAGCACCATTTGATGTATTTGGATTTAATTGCATAACACCAATAATTGTAAGTGGAATTGACAATATTGTTGATGCAAAAATTACCGGAATAACATTGGCACTATTTAATTTAATTGGAATATCAGAACCTTGTTGACCAGCTTGACGGTTTGCGTATTGAACAGGAACCTTTCTTACTGCTCCTTCGAAGAATACTACACCTAAAATCATTGCTATATATAAGATTATAATTAAGCAGAATAAGAATAAATTTAATCCTGAATAATTATCACCTAAATATTTAGTAGATAATGTAGCAAACATTGTTGGAATAGATGAAATGATACCTGCTGAAATAATCATTGAAGATCCGTTACCTACACCATGACGAGTTATTAAATCTGCAAGCCACATTGTGAATGCTGAACCTGCTGTAATAACAACTGCCATATAAATATACATAACCCAATAAAAATCTTTATATTTTATTACAGAAGCAGCTAATACAGATTCTGGTGTTGAACCTAAACTGAATATAATTAGCAATGCTTGTAACATTGAAATAACAATTGTAGTGTATCTAGTATAACGGTTTAATTTTTGTTTACCGTTTTCTCCCTCTTCTGATAACTCACGTAGCTTAGGTATTACCATTTGCAACATTTGAATAACAATTGATGCAGTAATATATGGAGAAATACCTAATGCTAGGATAGAGAAGTGAGATAAACCTCCACCTGAGAATGTATTTAAGATTGTAATGAAATCTTTTGTATTTTCCTGAGTTAATTGATTTTGAATTCCTTGAGTATTAATTAAAGGAATAGGAATATACGTACCAATCTTAAAAACAAGTAATAATGCAAAAGTGATTATAATTTTAAGGACAATCTCACGATTGCTTAAAATTTGTTTTGCTTTAGAAAACAATTAGATCACCTCTACAGAACCACCTACAGCTTCAATAGCCTTCTTAGCTGATTCTGAGAATTTGTTAGCTTTAACAGTTAACTTCTTCTTTAATTCACCATTACCTAAAATTTTAACACCACTTACGCCTGCTTCTTTGAAGAAGCCTTTTGCGATTAATGCTGCAGCATCAACTGTAGCACCATCTTCAAATACATTTAATTGTTCAATATTAACAATTGAATATTCTGTATTGAAATGACTGTTGAATCCTCTTTTTGGTAAACGTTGGAATAAAGGTAATTGTCCACCTTCGAATCCAGGACGAACTCCTCCTCCTGAACGAGAATTTTGACCTTTTGTACCTTTTCCAGCAGTTTTACCTAAACCACTACCAATTCCACGTCCTAAACGTTTCTTTGAGTGTCTTGCACCTTCAACTGGTTTTAATTGATCTAACATATTATAGGTACCTCCTTTATTATTCTTCTACAACCTTTACCATATGAGCTATGGTAACAATCATACCTTTAATTGCATCATTTTCAGGTCTAACTACAGTTTGACCGATTTTCTTAAGACCTAATGCCTTTGCTGTTGCAACTTGATTTGGCTTACGTCCAGATAAGCTCTTAACTAAAGTAATCTTATACATGATATTAACCTAGAATTTCTTCAACTGTCTTACCACGTCTAGCAGCAACTTGTTCAACAGTCTCTAAACTCTTTAACCCTTCTATTGTAGCTCTGATTACATTGATAGGTGTAGCAGAACCCAATGATTTTGATAAAATATCAGAAATACCAGCTAATTCAACAACAGCACGAACTGGACCACCGGCAACA
>CADBQV010000068.1 GCA_902796895.1 uncultured Erysipelotrichaceae bacterium
ACATCTATTGGTGCCATTTTTAATAAATCTATTGCTGCTTGTCTTGATTCAACCCATGTCATTTGTTTATAATTTGGTATTTCGGTTGTTGATTCACTTAATACAATATCAGCAACTCTTTTGCCAAATCTTTCCTTTATATCATCATATGTAGCGTCAGTATCTTCAATTACATCATGTAATACTGCTGCTGCCATTAATTCTTTATCATGTGAAATTGTCTCAACAATTGCCATAGCCTCTAAAGGATGGACGATATATGGAATATCTGTGCCCTTCCTTTTAATTCCTTCATGCATTTTTGTCGCATAAGCTACTGCTTCATCTAGCTTTTTTTGATCAAATGTATTAGTCATCTAAATCATCACCAGCTTTAATCAAACCCATGCTAACACCGATATTATTAAGTCTCTTAGCTAATCTAAAGTTTGCTTTTCTTTCACCATATATAGTATCTAATAATACTTTAATGATGCTTTCACCAACATTTTTAGATAATAAATATACAATACATAAATGAAGCGGTCCTGTAACACTTGATATTATATCTAAATCCTTATCAGCAAATTGTCTAATTGAAAATTCATATGCTAAATCTGAATAATTTTTAATGAAATCATCCAAATCCTTTAATGTAGTTAAGCCAAGTGTCTTAAATACCTTTAAGAAATTATTTAGTGATACCTTTTCAATTTCCATATTTCCAATAGTTGCTATTCTTTGATTTAATTCATCAAAACCACCATTTTCAATAAACGCATTAAATGTATCAACGTTTAATTCAACATCAGTATAATTCTTATTCTTAACTATCTTTTTAACTCTTCTTCTATAATTTTCAATTTCGTTTCTTATTTCATATAATGTAACATCGGCAGTTTCTAAAAGTCCTGCAAGTCTTGTTAATTTTCTTAAATATTCCTTAGGTATTTCAACATCACTTTTATAACCTGTATCATGTTGAATACGGGCAAATATATGCTGTAATACACTTCTTATTTGAATTTCAAATTTTATATTGTTAATTTCAGGGAATTCAGGATTAAAATATAATTCCTTTGGAATTTTACATATATAATGTAGTGACATATAACCAAATTGATCGATATTAAACATTTTTCTTTTATCGATTGTATTATCCCAATCTATTTCAAATGTTTTTTCAATTTTAGCGGCAAATTTATCAACCTCATCCATATAATAAGTTACTATTCTTGCCCCAAAAATATCAGTAATATCAAATAAGCTATTATATTTATATCCTTTTAATTCAAGCTTTCCATATAATGATTTATATGTTTTAATTCTTGATTCAATGCTATTAATAATAAGCTTATTATCACCAATAATTTTATCTAATATATCTAATACTACTTCATTAATTTTTTCATATAAGGAATAATATTTATTATATTCTTCTAAAATTAATTCACAATTAATATCCATATATTTACTCCTTAATATCTAAAAATGTAGAAAAGCCTGTCATATCAAATATTTCCATTACCTCATCCTTAGGATTTAAAATACTAAATTTTCCTTCTTGGCTTGTCATTTGCTTATGAAAAGTTAATATAACTCTTAATCCGGCACTAGAAATATAATCTAAATCCTTTAAATCTAGAATAAATTCTTTGATATTTTGTAATTTATCTACAAATTCTGATTCTAAATCAGGCGCAGTATTAGTATCTAATCTTCCTTTTATTATAGCCTCTATTTTGTCTCCATTAATTGTTTTTTCTATTGTCATAATAATCGAGCTCCCTTTTTATAAAGTGAATTTATCATAAAAATTTTAACATAAATATAGTATTTTTTCAATTCATTAGGCTTATAAGAAAATATAAACCCAATTATATTTTAAAATAATTGGGTCTAATTATATTATTTTGTTTCTTTATTAGTGTTAACAATTTTTTGTAATCTTCTAGGTTCGCTACCTACTAAGATAATATCAGAATCTTCATCTGTAATTAATGAATCATCTAAGTCTAGATTAACTGTAACCATTTGTCCTACTTGATAATCCTTATCAACTACATAAAATTCGATATTATTATATGATACCTTAGCGTATTTATAATCACCATAATCTTTTACATCTAATACTTTAGCACTAAAATGATATTTACCATCATTATCAGTATTAAATAATATTGATAAATTAGTTTTTAATAGCTTTTTACCTTTTGTATTAAACATCTTTTGAGCCATATCAAATGGTACATCAAATATATCTTCACCACTTACAAATTGTAAATTAGATTTATTTTCTAATTTAGCAGTTACTGGTAATTTAGCTAATAAATTGATTCTGTGGGCAACATAATCCTCACCAGAAAATTTCATTGCTGCTATATTGATATCGAAGTTTACTTTACCTTCTAATTCAACATCTGCAGGTGTCTTTAAGAATACGATACTCTTACCTGATTTAATCCAATATAGATTTTCAGTATCAACTACATCCTTCTTAACAATTTCACCAACATATTTACCGCCAAGCTCTACTGCTGAAGTAGGAACGTTAACTGATACATATCCTTCATGAACTTGATTTAATACTGCAGGTGGAAGCTTAATAGTTGTTCCATAAATTTCAAGCTCATCACCTTTAATTGATGCATCAGATGAGAATACTGCTGGAATTCTTTGAATTACTGATTCACCAGTTTCAGCATCAAATAATTGAATTCTTGTTAAATCAAATGCTACTTTTATATTATCTCCAGCGTGAACATCGAAATTAGATAGCATTTTAATTCTTACTTCTGTTGTATTATCAGAAATATTTTTCTCTCTATTAGGATCTAAATCAGCATATACGATAGTCTCAGAACCAAGTGCCTCAACTACTGATACTTTAGCATCTAAAATATCATAGTTATCAGATTTCATTCTTTCATCATATAAATAAATATTTTCTGGTCTAATACCAATACATACCTTCTTACCAGATACAATAACTTGATCTTTAATCTTTGGTAAGAAATCAGGTAATAATCTTAATTTACCAAATCCAGCATCTAGATAAATGAAATCCTCTTTAACATCATATGTTGCATCATAGAAATTCATTTGTGGAGTTCCAATAAATCCGGCAACAAATTTATTTGCAGGATAATTATAAATATTCTTTGGAGTATCTATTTGTTGAACAAATCCACTCTTCATAACTACAATTCTTGAACCCATTGTCATAGCTTCAACTTGATCATGTGTTACATAAATAAATGTAGTTTGTAATCTTTGATGTAATTTAGTAATTTCACTTCTCATTGATGCACGTAATTTAGCATCTAGGTTTGATAATGGTTCATCTAATAAGAATACCTTAGGGTTTCTAACAATAGCTCTACCTAGGGCAACTCTTTGACGTTGACCTCCTGATAATGCTTTTGGCTTTCTATCTAGGTATTCAGTGATATTTAAGCTTTCTGCAGCCTCTCTTACTCGTCTATCTATTTCATCCTTAGGAACCTTAGAGATTTTTAAGCTATATGCAATGTTATCATATACAGTCATGTGTGGGTATAGGGCATAACTTTGGAATACCATTGCGATATCTCTATCCTTTGGTGCGTAGTTATTAACAACTAAATCACCAATTTTTAGTTCACCTGCAGTAATTTCTTCAAGACCAGCAATCATACGTAATGTAGTTGATTTTCCACAGCCTGATGGACCAACGAAAACGATAAATTCCTTATCAGCAATATCCATAGAAAAATCATTAACTGCCTTAAATCCATTATCATAAACCTTATAAATGTGTTTCAAACTCAAACTTGCCATATTCATCCTCCAAGTTAAAATTTGCCTCTATCGATATTATTCTATCATTAAAATTTTATTTTGTAAACGATTTCCTTAAACGTTTTCGTTTTTTTATTAAAAAAATAAATAAATCCTCCCATCTATGTAATTTAAATTACATCAGGGAGGATATTATTAATTAATTTCTTCTATTTGTAAATCTTTTAGTATGTTATTATAGCTATCTTTATGCTCTTCTTTTATATTTTCATAATTTAAGCATTTATAATTATTATTTTCTAATTTAACTAATGCCATATAAAAAACATTTTTAGTTTGAATTGTAAAATCAGCAAGCTTATTTAAATTCTTTTCATCTATCTCATTAAATATTTCTATTCCAGTAAATGTCTTACATTCATCTAGCTTTTTATTACTAACATTACTTGAATTATTTTCTTCCTTTGATTCATCAAAATATTTATATGAATCATTTATAATAGATACTTTATATGCTTTTTTATCTTTTATTAATAAATAGCTTGCACCATAAGATTTATTAGTTTTAATATATTTTAATTCAGTTAATCTTTGATCTAAATCAATATCTTTAGCATTATATTCCATTTCTTTATATTTAATAAGTCTTTTAGTACTAAAGCTTCTAAATGCGGCAAGCTGAATTAATATAGTTATTAATATAAATATAACTACTACTATGACTATTAATATCTTAGTTAATGGATCATTTGTATGAGGAAGTAAAAATAATAATCCTACAGCTATTAAAAATAATATTAAAATTAACAACCATATAACCTTTATACTTAATTTTTTCATATTACTCCCTAGTATCATCAATAAATGCTAAATCAAAATAAATATCTTCACAGAATTTATCATATAATCTATAAAATTTAGGAACTGGCTTATAAAAATCCATATGAACATATTCAGGATTATATATTAATCCTTGTTCAAATACCTGTTTTGTTGAATTACAATATTTTTTACATGAAGCAATTGCCTTATCAGTTAAATGCTGAAATAATATAACACAAATATAATTATCAGTCTTTTCAAATGGCAAATCGCCATCTTTTGGATCATGATATGTAAATCCTTCTAATAGTGGTAATAAATTATCTAATTTATAATCATCAATATTAAAATCTTCTGCCTCTTCATTTACTAATATATTTATAAATGTAGTATTCTTTTTAAATACTCTTGCGAATATTTCTATTTTTTCATTATCAAATACTTTTGTTTCATCGGCATATATTAATGCATATCTAAAATTATGAAATGGCTTGCAATCATAGTGTCCTATAACACCTTCTCTTTCCTTCCATTTCACTTTCTTTGGAAACATTATTTTAAAGACTTCTTTAAAGAACTCTTTTATACCCATCATATAAATCACCAATCCAATCAAGATAATTATACTATAAATAATAATTAATTGTATGTGTTTTTTTTATAAATATTTATCTATTATGATATAATTTATTTAGGTGATATAAATGATTCCAAAATTTTTAGAAAAAAACGATAAAATATATTTAGTAGCTCCATCATTTGGTTGCGTTATGCCACCATATGATATTAGATTAAATAAAGCTATAGATAATTTAAAAAATATGGGATTTAATCTAATATTAGGTCCTAACATTTTTAAAGGCGAAGGATTAATATCTTCTAATTCTCCAAGGTTAAGAGCTAAAGAAATAATGGACGCTTTTAAATCTGATGCGACTGCAGTAATATCTGTTGGTGGTGGAGAATTAATGTGTGAAATATTAGAATATATAGATTTTAATATAATAAAAGAAAACCCAAAATGGTTTATGGGTTTTTCTGATAATACTAATTTAGTATATACAATTACTATTAATACTGATATAGAAACTATATATGGTATTAATGCCCCTAATTTTTTCCATGAAAAATTAGAATATGATTCACTTGATTCATTAAGAATGCTTATGGGTGAAAAAAACTTTATGGGTTATAAAAAATGGACATTAAACTCATCTAATAAGCCACTATATGATTATACATTTGATAAAAAAACTAGAATGCTTAATTATAATTTTAAATCATATAAAGGTAGAATCATTGGTGGATGCCTAGATTGCTTAATCAATTTATGTGGAACAAAGGTTGATAAAACTAAAGAATATATTAACAGACATAAAGATGAAGGCATAATATTCTTTTTTGAAGCATGTGATTTAAATTCAGTTTCATTAATTAGAGCGATTAATCAATTAAAGCTTGCAGGATGGTTTATTGATGTGGATGCATTTATAGTAGGTAGAAGCTTAAATTATTTTGATAAATCATTTAATATAACAATGAATGAAGCATATTATTATGCCCTAAAGGATTTAAATAAGCCAATGCTTTTAAATTGTGATTTAGGACATTTAGGTCCTTCACTTCCTATTAGATGTGGTGCCTTAGCTACTGTTGAATATAAAAATAATAATTTATATATAACATATGAAGAATAAATGGCATTGATAGCTTTATCACTGCCTTTTATTTGCCTAAACAGAATTTTGTAAATAATGCTGTTATTAATTCATCAGGATTAGTTTCTCCTGTTATTTCACCTAAATAATCAAATGCGTTTTTAATATCTATTTCTATTAAATCAACATCCATATTATTAATACATGAATTTTTAGCATCTTTTAATGAATTATATGCTTTATTCATTAAATTTATTTGTCTTTCATTATTTAAATAATTACCATCTAAATTTAAGAAATTATTAATAGATGTAACTTCAAGTATTTTATTTTCTAATTCTTTAATACCATCTTCATTTAATGTTGATATATAAATTGCATCATCTATATGCCATACGGGATTTAAATCAATTTTATTTGCGATAATGATTCTTTTTTTATCTTTAGTTTTTTCAAGTAACATATTATCTATATCATCTAGCATCATAGATGAATCTAATACTAATAAGACTAAATCAGATTTATTTATCGCATCAATACTTCTTTTAATACCTATTGCCTCTACATAATCACTACTTTCGTGAATACCTGCAGTATCAATTAAATTTAGTGTTAAATTACCTAAATTTAGGCTTCCTTCAACCATATCTCTTGTAGTACCAGCAATAGATGATAC
>CADBQV010000069.1 GCA_902796895.1 uncultured Erysipelotrichaceae bacterium
CTCTATCTAAGCCTTGAGACATAAAATTCATTTTTATACCAACACGTTTAGCAAGCTCACCACATGCCTTAGAATAAGATTCTACACCTTCTTCTATAGTAGATGCAGGTAGGTTTAGAATTCTTGCTAATTCAGCATATCTTTCATCTGCCTTATAATAATTATATTTTGGCCATGTAGATAATTTTTGTGGCTTTTGACCATTATATCTAATTGTATATGGAAGTAAAATTGCGTTAGCTCTACCATGAGGTACATGATATTCAGCACCAACCTTATGTGCCATAGAGTGGTTCATTCCTAAGAATGCATTAGCAAATGCCATACCAGCTAAGCATGAAGCATTATGCATTTTTTCTCTAGCTTCAGGGTCAGCCTCACCATTATTATAGCTTCTTTCAAGATATTTAAATACCATTTTAATAGCTTGAATAGCTAAACCATCAGTATAATCATTAGCAAGTGTAGACACAAATGCTTCTGTTGCGTGTGTTAATACATCCATACCTGTATCAGCAACAATACTTCTTGGTAATTTATCAACAAATGCAGGATCAATAATTGCAACTGTTGGAGTTAATGAATAATCTGTAAGTGGATATTTTTTATGTTCTTCTTGGTCAGTGATAACAGCAAATGGAGTTACTTCTGAACCTGTACCTGATGTTGTAGGAATACATACTAATTTAGCTTTTTTACCTAATTCAGGATAACGGAAGGCACGCTTTCTAATATCCATAAATTTTTGTTTTAAATCATCAAAATTAACTGTAGGTTGTTCATAGAATAACCAAATACCTTTAGCACAGTCCATTGATGAACCACCACCTAGGGCGATAATTGTATCTGGTTCAAATGAACGCATTAAGGCAACACCTTTTTTAACTGTTTGAATTGATGGATCTGGTTCTACATCACAGAATAATTGATATGGAACTTGTGGATTTCTTAATTCTAATTGATTAATAACCTTTTGAACATAACCAAGCTCAACCATTGATCTATCTGTAACAATTAAAGCCTTAGTCATATCCTTCATTTGATGTAAATATTCAATTGAATCACGTTCAAAATAAATTTTTGATGGAATCTTAAACCATTGCATATTATTTCTTCTCCTTCCTACCTTTTTAACATTTAATAGATTTAGTGGTCCAATGTTTCCAGCAACTGAGTTATGTCCATAAGATCCACAACCAAGTGTAAGTGATGGAATAAATGAGTTATAAACATTACCGATACCACCAAATGTAGAAGGTGAATTACAAATAATTCTTATTGCTGGGATTAAATCTCCAAATTTAACTTCAAGTTCATGGCTTGCAGTATGAATTGCAGCACTATGTCCTAAACCATTAAATTCAACCATTTGTTTTGAAAGCATAAATCCTTCTTCAGTTGAATTAGCTTTAATCATAGCTAATACTGGAGATAATTTTTCTCTTGTTAATGGTTCATCAATACCAACATGCTTACATTCTGCCATTAAAATAACTGTATTAGAAGGAACTTCAAATCCTGATTCCTTAGCAATCCAAATAGCTGACTTACCTGGTACGATAGAATTTAATTTAGCATTTGGATAATCTTCTTTAGATTCAACTCCAAACATATATTTTTCAAGCATCTTCTTTTCATCTTTATTTACAAAATATACACCATATTTTTTGAATTCATGCTTTACTTCATCATATATTTCTTTATCAACGATTACTGCTTGTTCTGATGCACATACCATACCATTATCAAATGATTTAGATAAAACAACGTCATTTACTGCTTGTCTTAAATTACAAGTTTTTTCAAAATAAGCAGGTACGTTACCAGCACCAACACCTAATGCAGGCTTACCACATGAATAAGCGGCATTAACCATCGCATTACCACCTGTTGCTAAAATAGTTGCAACACCTGGATTATGCATTAATTCAGTAGTAGCTTCAAGTGATGGATTTTCAATCCATTGAATACAGTTTAGTGGAGCACCTGCAGCTATAGCAGCTTCATATACTATTTTTGCAGCAGCAACACTACAATTTTGTGCACCTGGATGGAAAGCAAAAATAATCGGATTTCTAGTTTTTAAACAAATTAAAGATTTAAAAATTGCAGTTGATGTAGGGTTTGTAACAGGAGTAATACCTGCAACTACACCTACAGGTTCAGCAAGCTCTACAACACCTGTTACAGTGTTTTCAGAGATTATACCAACTGTTTTAGTATTTTTCATATTATTTGTAACATATTCGCAAGCAAATAAATTTTTAGTTGCCTTATCCTCAAATACGCCACGTTTAGTTTCTTCAACTGCCATCTTAGCTAATACGCCATGCTTATCAAGTGCAGCAACTGATGCCTTAGCTACAATGTAGTCAATCTTTTCTTGAGTAAATGATGCATAGTCATCAAGTGCTTTTAAAGCCTTTTCTACTAAAGCATTTACTTCTTCCTTTGGTGTCATTTTTTCATTCATAAACATCACACTCCATTATTTAAATTAAAAAACAACCATCTTGATAATTTGATTATATCAAATAGATGATTGTTTTTTTATGGTAAACGTTTTATTAAAATTGAAAATACCTAAGTAAACGTTTTATTTAACCCATTTTATAGGATTTATACCGTTTTTAATTAAAAAGTCATTAGTTTTACTAAATGGTTTTGAACCAAAAAAGCCTCTATAAGCCGAAAGTGGAGATGGATGAGCTGACTCTATTATTAAATGCTTAGGATTATTTAAAAACTTCTTCTTTTTTTGTGCTGGTGAACCCCATAATATAAATACAATAGGTTTATCAATTGTATTAATTAATGATATTACATTATCAGTAAATATATCCCAACCAAAATCTTTATGAGAAAATGCTTGTCCATTTCTTACTGTTAATGTCGTATTTAAAAGTAATACACCTTGTTTAGCTAAATAATCTAAATTACCATCTTGATTTACTACAACTCCCAAATCAGATGACATTTCTTTATATATATTTTGAAGTGATGGTGGTAATTTCTCACATAAAACACTAAAAGCTAAACCATGAGCTTGATTAATTTCATGATAAGGATCTTGTCCAAGTATTACAACCTTTAAATCATTAAATGGTGTCATTTTAAAAGCATGATATATATATTTATAATCAGGATGACATAAATAATTATTATATTCATAATCAACCTTTTCTTTTAACACCTTATAATAATCCTTCTCTTTTTCTTTATTTATAAAATCAATCCATTCCATAATATATACCTCATAAGAATTATAATATAAAAGCAAATAAAATGAAACCCAGAAAACTGGGTTTCATAAATAATAATAAAATTATAAATTAATTATTGTTCTAACCATTTGGCTAGTGTATGAGTTTTCGTTATCATACCAAGAAACAACTTGAACTTGGAATGTATCGTCAGCAACTTTAGAAACCATAGTTTGAGTTGAATCGAATAAAGAACCATATCTCATACCGATAACATCTGAAGAAACGATTGGATCAGTGTTATATCCGAATGATTGAGAAGCTTGAGCCTTCATTGCAGCGTTAATACCATCAACTGTAACATCTTTACCTTTAACTACTGCAGTTAAAATAGTAGTTGATCCTGTAGGAACTGGAACTCTTTGTGCAGAACCAATTAATTTACCATTTAATTCAGGAATAACTAAACCGATTGCTTTAGCAGCACCAGTTGAGTTTGGAACAATGTTAGCAGCACCTGCTCTTGCTCTTCTTAAATCACCTTTTCTATGTGGTCCATCAAGAATCATTTGATCACCTGTGTATGCATGAATTGTAGACATGATACCAGATTGAATTGGAGCATAGTCATTTAATGCTTTAGCCATAGGAGCTAAGCAGTTAGTTGTACAAGATGCAGCAGAAATAACTTGATCAGAAGCCTTTAAAGTCTTTTCATTTACACCAAATACGATTGTAGGTAAGTCATTTCCAGCTGGAGCTGAAATAACAACTTTCTTAGCGCCGGCATTGATATGAGCCATAGCTTTTTCTTTCTTAGTATAGAAACCAGTACATTCTAATACTACATCAACATCTAATTCACCCCAAGGTAAATTGTTAGCATCTGCTTCTTTGTAAATAGTAATTTTCTTACCATCAACAACGATAAAGTTTTCACCTGCTTCAACAGTGTGTTTGTTTTCGCCAATGAAACCAGCATATCCTCCTTGTGCAGTATCATACTTTAATAAGTTAGCTAGCATCTCTGGAGCAGTTAAGTCATTGATTGCTACTACCTCATAACCTTCAGCGTCGAACATTTGTCTAAAAGCTAAACGTCCAATACGTCCAAAACCATTAATTGCAACTTTAACAGCCATTTTTTAAATTCCTCCTAATGTTTAATTATTAATTGTAATTAATTATTCAAAACTACATTAATTATTGTATCATTACACAAAAGTATATTCAATATAACAAAAAAGTATGTAAACGTTTACTTACTTATTAATAAGTAATATTACACACTTTTTTCGTTTTTTTATTAACTTAAACGTTTAAAATTTGATTTTTTTATAGTTTTTATTCTTTACTCACTAAAAATGTTCTAGTAATTCTATCCATAAAATTCTTTTTATCATGACTTGCCATCTTAAGCTTTTTATCACTTAAAAATATATATAATGTTTTTAATTCCTTAACTGGATATGAAACATGATCTGCAGTTATAAATAAATCTGATGTCTCTTGATAAGTCTTAGCTTCTACTTCTAATTTTATTCTTCTTTTATCTGATAATACCATCGGAGATGATATTGTTCTATATGCATTAGAATTGATACCTGCTATTTCAGTTAATTGAATTACATTAACTAAATTATCTACTATGGCACCATGAAGTGATTTATTATATGCTGTAGAACCTGATGGTGTTGAAATACATAATCCTGTACCACGATATTTTTCTAAAAAATGATCATCAATATATACATCTAATGTTAATGTTCTAAGTGGAGATGAAATAGTTACTTCATTTAGGGCAAAATCATTTGTAACAGTACCATTTTTAGATACAAATTCTGCTTGTAATAAACTATATTCTTCTATATTATAATTATTAGTATTAATATCATTAATTAATAAATCAACATCATTAACTAAATAATTAGCATAAAATCCTAAATGTCCAGTATGAATACCAAATAATATCGCCTTAGGATATTCATGTGCAGCTTTAATAATTGTGCCATCTCCTCCTATAGCAATAACTATATCAGGATTGTTATTATTATATTCATGCTTTAAGTTTAATTTGATGTATTCTTTTATTTTATTTGACTCTTCAAAATCTCTAGATAAAATACAATATTTCATATAAATAACCACCTTAAAGCCATTTTAACACAAATATTGTTATTAATCCATAAATATTAACTTGATTTTTATACCTTTTTATTAGTATAATAAAGATGTTGTGGGGTGCTATTATGTACAAAAACAAAGAAATTGAGTTTAAAACAATAATTACTGAAGAACAATATTTATCATTATTAAAAGAATTTGATTTAGAAAATAATATTTTCAGTCAAACAAATCATTACTTTGATACTGATGATACAAAATTATTAAATGATAAAACTGTTTTAAGAATTAGACAAAAAGGTAATAACTACAAATTAACAAAAAAGACTAGAGCTGAAATTGGAGCCAATGAAGAACATATCTTACTTACTAAAGAAAAAGCATTAGAACTTTTAGAAAAGGGATTTGATGCTGATATTATTGGTCTACCATATTTTGTACATAAAATGGCAGAATTAACAACTCATAGAGCTAGTGCTCCATATAAAAATGGAACTATCTTCTTCGATAAGAGTGAATACTATGGTAAAGTAGATTATGAAATCGAATATGAAGTAGATGATGTTGAAAGTGGAGAAAAAGATTTTAGTAATTTCTTAGAATCACATAATATAACATATAAAGAATCAATTAGAAAAAGCAAAAGAGCTTTTGATAATAGAAAATAATTAAGTACTATATTGAATCAACTATTTAGCGATTTAGGGATAGTGAAAGCCTTTAAGTATTCATTATGGGAAATGGTTTAAATCTTAATAAAAAGAGCTAGTATATCTAGAATTAAGGTGGCACCGCGGTTTATTCGTCCTTAAAGTTTCAAATACTTTAAGGACTTTTTATTTATTATAAGGGGGATTTTAAAATGAGATTTATTTCAGGAGTACAACCAAGTGGTACTATTACACTTGGAAATTATATAGGAGCAATTAGAAACTTTGTATTATTACAAGATGATCCTAAATTTACAGATTTTTTAGTATTCGTTGCTGATATGCACGCAATTACAGTTCCACAAAACAAAGAGGAATTAAGAAAAAATATCAAATCATTAGTAGCTATATATCTTGCATGTGGCCTAGATCCTAAAAAGGTTCATATATTTATTCAATCAGAGGTTCCTGCCCACGCTATGCTAGGTTGGATTTTACAATGTAATGGTTATATTGGTGAATTAGAGCGTATGACTCAATATAAAGATAAATCACAAAGACACCAAACAGATGGTGTAAGTGTTGGTTTGCTTACATACCCATCATTAATGGCTGCAGATATTTTACTTTATGATACTGATTTAGTACCTGTAGGACAAGATCAAAAGCAACATCTAGAATTAACAAGAACACTAGCTGAAAGATTTAACAATAAATATGGAGAAACATTTGTTGTACCTGATGCATATATATCTAAAGCAGGTGCTAAAATTATGTCTTTATGTGATCCTACTAAAAAGATGAGTAAATCAGATCCTAATCCAAAAGGATATATTTCTCTTTTAGATGATATTAATGTAATTAAAAAGAAAATTAAATCTGCAATAACTGACTTAGATACGAAAGTTAAATATGATAAAGAAAACAAACCTGGTATTTCTAATTTACTTACAATAATGTCATGCTGTACAAATAAATCTATTGAAGAACTTGAAGAAATATATAAAGATTCAAATTATGCTACATTTAAAGAGGATGTTGCAAATGCAGTTGTTTCTGTAATTGAACCAATTCAAAAGAAATATTATGAATTAATTAATTCAAAATACCTAGATGAAGTTTTAGATGAAGGAAAAGATTATGCTAATTATTTAGCTAATAAAAAGATTGCAAAAGTAATTAATAAAGTAGGTTTAGGTAGAAAAACAAAATAAGCAATGGTTTTTACGCCATTGCTTTTTTTATGTTTATTTCATCTGATATAACAGTTATTACTTCTTCTTCATTTTTTAAAACTAAATGATTATTATTATCAATATTTATAACCTTATATAATTTATTATTATAATAAACATCTTTACCTATTACATAGCTATATTTTATATATAATTCATTTATATATTTAAAATCTTTTTCTAATAATAAATTAAAGTAATATAAGATTTTAGATAATAAATCCATATTATCAATATTTTTTATTTCATTTAAACCAATTCCTAAATCAATTTTAGATAATTGATTTATTCCTATACCAATAATAGATGCCTTAAATTCATTCAAATAAATATCTTCAATTAAAATACCAGATAATTTTAAATCATTTAAATATATATCATTAGGCCATTTTATAAATGTGAATATATTATAATCATTTAATGCTAAAACAATAGAAAGTGGAGATATCACTTCATAATTTAATTTCTTATCTTTAATTAAAATAGAAAAGCATAAATCTTTATCAAAAGATTGCCAAACTCTATCATATCTTCCTCTTCCATTTGTTTGCGTTTTAGCAATTAAAATAGAATTTGAGGGATATTTATCATAATTTTCTTTAAAAAAAGTATTGGTTGAATCAATACTTTTTACTTCATATATATGATAATTTAAAATATCTTTTTGATATTTAATTTCATCCATTATTTTAATTCCTCTATTGTTTTATTTAAAGAATCTAGATCACAAACATTTAATACTTTATATTTTCTATCTATTCTTTTCATAAAACCAGATAATGATTTACCAGGTCCGATTTCAATAAACATATCACATTTATCCATCATATATTTTAATGAATCTTCAAAATAAACTGAATGACAGATTTGTGCTTCAAGTAAGTCATTTAGGTTTTTATCCTCTTCCTTACCTGATACATTATATACCATATTAAATCTTGGTTTATTAGGATTATATTTATCTAATACAATTCTTAATTCTTTAGATGCAGGAATTAAAAGTGAGGAATGGAAAGCTCCTGATACATTTAATTCTACAACCTTTAATGCTCCAGCTTCTGTTAATTTTGGCATTGCCTCATCAATTCCTTGATTATCACCAGATATTACAATTTGACCAGGACAGTTATAATTTGCGATTTCACAAATACCTTTAACATCCTTTATAACTTCTAAGATTTTTTCTCTAGATAAGCCAATTACTGCAGCCATTTTAGATGTACCTAAAGGTAGTGCATTTTGCATAATATTACCTCTATTTGTAATAATATCTATTGCATCATCAAGTGACCATACATCAGCAAATGTTAAAGCACTATATTCACCTAGTGAAAGTCCACATGCATAAGATGCATCTATACCATTTTCTTTTAATATTGATGCATAAACATATGAAGTTAATAATATAGCTTTTTGAGCATACATTGTTTGATTTAGTAATTCTTCTGGACCATTAAAGCATAAATCTCTAATTTCAGGAAATTTATCATATAATTCTTTAGCTTTTGGATAATTATCATAAATATCTTTACCCATTCCTACAGCTTGTGAGCCTTGTCCAGCAAATAAAAAACCAATTTTCATAATATCCCTCTATTCTAAACCGATTTTTCTAAATTTCTTATATCTTAATTCTAATAACTTATTTTTATCTAGCTTAGATAATTCTTTTAATTTATTATATAATTTTTGTTTTAAATCTAATAAGAATTCATTTGTTGGTACTTTAATACCACCAAGTGGTTCTAATATGATTTCATCAATAATACCTTCATCTTTTAAATCATGACTTGTTAGTTTCATAATTTCAGCAGATTCTTCAGCAGTTTTTAAATTTTTAAATAAAATTGATGAAAAGCCTTCAGGTGAAAGTACAGAATAAATTGCATTTTCAAACATATAAATGTAATCAGATACAGTTAAAGCTAGGGCTCCACCTGATCCACCTTCAGAAAGCACAATCGCAACAACTGGAGTTTTTAATTTAAAAAATTCCATTAAATTAGATGCGATAGCTCTTGCTTGTCCACGCTCTTCTGCGCCTTTTCCAGGGTATGCACCTGATGTATCAACTATTGTTA
>CADBQV010000070.1 GCA_902796895.1 uncultured Erysipelotrichaceae bacterium
ACCTTATATGCTGGATCATTAGATACAAATGTTGCAGTTACAGTCATAACACCTGCATCTTTAATTCCTTCGCTACTATAATTAATATCTAGCCAATCAGGCTTTTCACTTTCAACAAATTTAACGCTTGGTCTATGGAAATTACCATCATATGTAACAGTTATATCTTCAAATAGATAAATAAAATCATAATCCTTTTGTTCAATAACAAATCCTATAGATTCTTCTTTCTCTAAAATATAATTTTTATTATCTAATGCTTTAGCTGTAGCTATATATTTGTCTGATGCATCGATAGCTAAATTTAAGCATATAACAATAACATTACATGTATCACCTAAAACTAGGTTATTAACTGTCGCAGTAGGGATATGCTCTTTACCATCATATACGAATGTAGTTTGACCCCACTTAATGCTTGCTACAATTGGTTTTATTTCAACATTAATTGAAATAGATTTAGAATTTTTATCTATAACATAATTTGTAGAATTAATATTAAATCTTGCAACTACATTATAAATACCAGAATCCTTACCATAACCCTCATAAGTTACAGTAACATTATTTGGTAAATTAGATTTATTAATTAAAGGATATTGGTTTTTACCATTATATGTATATGTAGTGTCTTCAAATCCTAAATTATCTAAATCAATAAATACTTCTTCAGGATTAATTGTATATTCGTATTTCTTTACCTCAGGAAGTGTATAATTATCCTTAGATTTACCTTCTATTGAAATATAATCTATTGAATAAGTACCTGCATTTATTGAATTAATATATGAATAATTAAGTGTTATAGAATCATTATCTATTACATTATTAATACTATATTCAGGAATATGAGGTAATGCATCATATGTAATTTCTTTAAATGAGAATGATAAATCAATCTCACGTGGTTTTATTATTACAGTTGCTTGATAAGTATTACCAATATTTTCATTATCATTATTTAAATATTTAAATGTAACAACTATATCATCATATGTACCAACATTTGTTGGCATATATGAATATATTGCAACAACATCAGATCTTTCAATAGTAACATTTGGAGTGTGCTCTTTACCATCATATACAAATTCTGTATTTTCAACACTTATACCACTTATCCAGTTTACTCTAGATACAATTGAATAATTTTGATTTAAATTAGTTACATCTGTAGTTAAATTATAATTCTTATAAATTTCACTACCTATAACTTTAGCTTTAAGTGATGTAATTTTAGCTATATATTTGCCAACACCATTTGCACTACCTGATGTTTCACATTCAATTAAATCCTTATCAGATTGTAAGACATTAATTAATTTATAATTAGGGAATTTCATATTTCCATCATATTCAAATTCTAAATCATCTTGCCAATCTATAGTTATTATTCTAGGCTCTATTGTAACAGATGCCTTTAAAGATGAAGGAATTTCATAATCATTAGATAATGTTAAAAATTCACATTCAATTTCTTTTTTACCAACATATTTTATACCTTCATTAAATTTATAATTAATTGTGATATTATCAACACCCTTTGGTAACTGACCTGTAAGGGTTGGCATATGCTCTGTACCATCATAAGTATATATTGCGTCATTTAATGAAATACCTGACATATCATATTTAGCTTTTTCAATATTTACATTAATATAATCTGTTTTAATTTCATTAATAACTAAATTATTATAATTTAAAATTACTTTAGCATAATATTTATTAGAATCTGATGTATGTAATACATTAAATGAATTATTAGATGTAATTAAATTATCATCAATATCATAAAATTCATAATTAATTAAAACATTAGGAATTTCTGTTTTTATATCAATATTTACATTTTCAATTTCATTATCAAATGTTTTATTTATATCGCTAGATAATTTAATATCATTATTAATCTTCCATTTAGCATATAAATTAGTATCTTTATTGATATATGTAGATGCTAAAATTGTATATGATTCATCTAAATACCAGCCTTCAAATGTAAAACCATCTAATTTAGGCTCTATAAATTCTATTTCATCTTCTTCTGTAAATATCTTTGAATCATATTCTAAGGTACTATTAGATAATATCTTATTATAATTTAAATTAAATTCTTTTAAAAATTTAGCTTTTAATTTTAAATCATTATCAATATTATTATCTAATTTTTTATATTCTTTTGTATAATTTCCATATTCATCAATACTATACCAGCCTTTAAATCTATAACCATCTAGATTTAATTGAGGCAAGTCTATTTCACCTAGCTTATTATAATATTCTAAAGGTAAATTATAATTATCATCTGCCCCACTAAAATCATATGTAATATCAAATATTTGATTATATTTACATGCTATTTTAGTGTTTTTATTTACATTAATTGGGAAATTAATTTCTTTATTATCAATAAAATAACCATCATATATAATATCTTTACCATCTATAGTTGTAGGAAGTTTTGATTTATCTGGTTCAGATATTTCTTTTTCTTCTTTATAGATTTCAACAGGTAAATTAGTTCCGTTAAATTCAACAAAATATTCATCATCATTTAATTTTGGAATAAATAAATAATCATATTTTCTATATTTATTTCTATAATTATCAATTAAAGTTCTATCTGTAATAATATCAATATCTTTATTTAATTTAGAAATATCTATATTAATATTATTATCACATAAATATATTTTATTAATATTTGAATTATTAATTGCATCCATTATTTCAATATCACTTGAATATATTTCTAATGATTCAATATTAGAATCAATAAATGCATCCTTTAAAACATATTTAACATTTTTAGGAATAACTAAATTACCATCTACATTTTTAAGTGAATTATTAGATATAGCAATTGCATTATCAGCTATTTCTACATCTCCTTTTCCACTTAAAACATCAGTTAAGACATAACCATCATAAAGTTTGTCATATTCATATATTATTTTTCTTTTTGAAGTTGAAAATAATACATATATGATTGCAAAAAGTAAAACTAGTGATGCAATAGCAAGCGGTGTGCCTTTAACTGAGAATGTCTTTTTATCATTTGTTGTTTTAGTATTAAACAATAACATAGCAAGTGATATTAATCCTATAATTCTTGCGATTAAACAAATTAAATAAATATTACTTCCTATATTTAAATAAATAATATATGGAATAATAGGCATAAAGCAGATAATCATTATACCTACTTTAGTTACCATACTAGCTCTTGCAAATCTTTTAATAGAAAAAACTATTAAAGATCCAATTTGTAGTACTAAAAATGTAATTAACAGGGCCATTACATTATCTGGCATACCTGTAAATATACCTTTAAATATTAAAAAGATATCAATTAATATCATAAATAGCATTACTAATAAATTTAAGATATTCATTATCTTTAGGTTTCTAATATGGTTATTATTTAATTTTTGCTTATTATGCTTAATTTTTGTGTCTAATTCATCATAAATAGCCATATTATCACCTCTTTATCCTAAATACTTTTTCTAAATGCATAAATTTCTTTTTATCATCTAATATTAAATAATATGTTGTTAATTTATTCTTACCTTCAGCATAAATCCAAAGTGAATTCCAATTATCATTTAAATAATATGATAATTTCTTTTTAAACATATTTTTAGCTTCAATATTCATTCTTGCTAGCATTCTTAATTTAGGATTTAATTCATTAATATCCTTAAAATCAACATTCTTAGAACAATTAATACATACATGTGTTTTAGAATCTATATGTGTAGGACAATAATATCTTTTACAAGATATACACATATCTGGTAAATGATTTTTCCTACCTATATCTACAAAAAGTATCGATTTTTCTTTTGAATCACATGAAATACATCTATCAGTATATTTTAAGTCATTAATATCATCTAAGAAATATTTTTTCTGTCCATATGAATATAAAATATTTTTATTTTGATATTTAAAATTTTCATCTTTAGAACAATAATCACAACAAGAAATTAAATTATCAGAATTAACAATTAAATGATTATCTAAATACATCTTCCATACTTCATCTGTTGCCGCAAATTTGTGGTTGCATATAGGACACAATCTTGCATATTCTTTAGATACATAGTGCATTCCCTCATCAACTACCGCAACACCTAAGATATCTTCTTTATCTAGACTTATCGCATCATTAATATAATAATAATTACCTGTAATTTCACCTTTAACTATTTGGCTTTTTAAATAAGTATTATCATCTAAGATACCATCAAATGGTTCTACCTTATGATCTTTCAATTTAACTAATGAATCCTTTAAAAAATAAACATCCTTATAAATATCATCATTAAATCTTTCATTAAATCCATATAGATTTAAACAATAATCCTTAAGTGTTATCTTAGGTGTAACACTACCTCTTATAGGTGCATCATCAAATGCTAAATAAATATCTTCACCTTTTATTTTTTCTTTTATTCCATCTATTTCTATTTCATATGTAATATCTGTAATATCTAGTGGATTATAAGTTATTTCATATAAAAGTGGATAGTCTTTATAATATGGATTTTTACTTCTTATTTCATATACACATTTTTTCTCTACAATGTGATTACAATAAATTGATAGTGGTGTTACAGTAAATTCTATTTTAGGCTCTCTTGAATTAGTTTCATTTAATATATCCTCTCTTGATTTTATTAATTTATATAAATTAGTATTATCATTCTTTCTTAATGTATCAAATATATTAAATTTAACTAATGGATCAGATACTAAATTTCTAATTCTTAATAAAGAATCAATATCTTTATAATCGACATCATTGTTTATCGCATCATATATAGGCTTTGCCTCACTTTGACCGATATTATAAAAACCATATGATACTTCATTTTTAGATAAATTAATAAAAATATCATCAATTACATTTAAATTTAGTGTTTGATTATTAAAATTATCTTTATAATTTACCATTACTTTAATTTCATTTTGAATTGTATCAGTTTCATAATCCGTATCAATTATATGACTAAATTTAAAATCAAAATGATCTGACTCTTTTAAAGTAGGATATTTATCAGTTTTAAAATCAGCTTTTCTAACTAATAAAATATTATATTTAGCCATTATTCTTTTCATTAATGTATCAACGAATAGAGATGTACGGCTCGCATATTCTATTTTATTTTTAATATCATGCTTACGCTTATCAAATGTAACTTTATATATTACATCATCAAATGATTCACTATTAATTTTAAATACAAAATAATTTTCTTTAACTATATTTATATAATTATTTTCAAATGATATAAATTCATTTAATTTAAAGTCTAAACTTATATCAGATACTATTTTTAAATTAATTGCTTCATTTACTAAATCTATTACTTCAACAATAGGAAGATTTCCTCTTATATCTTTAATTAATGATTCATTTATATTATTTTCTAAATTTATGCTATCAAATTCATATAATTTATCAAATAAATAATATTTATCATCTTTTATTTCAAGTAAATTAGTATATAAGGCATAATCTATTAAATTATTTATATTATCATAATTCATATTAAACCTCCTACTTTAAAGTAACATCATTTCTTAATACTTTAGAATATAATCTAATCATTTCTTTTATTGCATCAAGTGGCTTTAATAAATTATTTTTAAAATATATATCTATCTTATCATTATTAATAAATGCATATTTTATAACATCAGGAAATCTTTTAGCATCATATTCAATATAATTATCATGATAAATTGCGACAAATTCTTTACTTAAATTATTTAAGTCAATATTATCACTCTTTAAATAAGAATTTTCTTTTGAAAATAATTTATTTGAAATAGCCATTATAACAGGCATAACAAAATCAACCTCGGTTTGACATACGCCATATAAGTCAAAGCCTTCTTCATCTGTTAAGATATTATAATATTCTAAATTAAAATCATGATCAATTTTATCATCATTAATTAAGCATGTTAAAACTAAACAAACCTCAGTTTGACCCATTCTTGAGATTCTACCGATTAATTGTTCTAATTCAAGTGGATCTAGGTATGTGCCGTTTTGTTTATCTAACTGTCCGATAATTAAAAGGTTTGCCGCATTAAAGTCAGTTCCTGCAACCATTGTTTTATCAATAAAATAAAGTGAATTCCAGTTTTCATTTTCTGATGTAAATTCAGTAAACCAATTATAATTTAATTCTTTAAATGTATCAGCTACCTCAGCCTTTTTTAA
>CADBQV010000071.1 GCA_902796895.1 uncultured Erysipelotrichaceae bacterium
AACCTCATCGGCTACTCTTAAATATGGAACTAATGTGTTATGAATATATAATGTATTTTCATAACCAAAATCTCTTCTTGCCTGTCTAATTGCCTCTAAAAATGGTAATGATTCGATATCACCAACTGTACCACCTATTTCAGTGATGACTACATCAGCACCTGATTCCTCTCCTGCTTTTCTTAATTTATCCTTTATTTCATTAGTTATATGAGGAATTACCTGTACAGTACCACCAAGGTATTCTCCTTTTCTTTCCTTAGAAATTACAGATGAATAAATTCTACCAGTAGTAATATTAGAATTTTGATTTAAGCTTTCATCAATAAATCTTTCATAATGACCTAAATCTAAATCTGTTTCTGCACCATCATCTGTTACGAATACCTCACCATGCTGATAGGGTGACATTGTTCCTGGATCCATATTAATATAAGGATCAAATTTTTGCATAAATACCTTTAATCCTCTATTCTTTAATATCCTACCTATAGAGGATGCGGCAATACCCTTTCCTAAACTAGATACTACTCCTCCAGTTACAAATATGTATTTTGTCTTTTTATTTTCCATAAAAATCCCCCTTGATTATAATAATTCTTCTAACCTCTTAATTGCCTCTTTAGTATTTTCATGTGTAGCAAATGATGTTATTCTGAAATAATTCTCTCCATTAGTTCCAAATCCAGCACCAGGAGTTCCAACAATATTTGCTTTATCTAGCAAATAATCAAAAAATTCCCATGACTTCATATTATTTGGACATTTAAACCAAATATAAGGTGATGATTTACCACCAGTGTAATAAATACCCTTTTTATCAAATAATTCTGATAACAATCTTGCGTTTTCCATATAATATTGAATATTAATATCACATTCCTTTATACCAGCCTCTGATAAAGCAGCCTCGGCAGCCCTTTGAACTGGATATGATACACCATTAAATTTAGTTGCCTGTCTTCTTTTCCACATCTTATTTAAATAATGATTATCACTTTTTAATTCAAGTGGAATTATTGTCCATCCACATCTAAGACCAGTAAATCCTGCCTGTTTAGAAAATGAGCAGATTTCTATAGCACATTCCTTTGAACCATCTATTTCATAAATGGAATGTGGATAATTATCATTTTTAATAAATGCTTCATAGGCTGAATCATAAATAATTAATGATCCTGTCCTTTTAGCAAATTCAACCCATTTTGTTAATTCGTCATAATTATAGGTAGCACCTGTTGGATTATTAGGTGAGCATAAATAATAAATACCTGTTTTATATTCATCCTTTGGCATAGGTAGGAAATTATTATCGATTGATCCATATAAATAATTTATATGTCTTCCACTCATAATATTAGAATCTAAATATACTGGATATACTGGATTAGGAATATATATCTCATTATCACCTAAAATATCTACAATATTTCCTAAATCAGATTTAGCACCATCTGATAAAAACACTGAATCTAAATCAAGCTTAATACCAGCTCTATCATAGTATTTAACGATTGCCTCTTTGATAAAATCATAACCATACTCTGGTGGATATCCTCTAAATGTTTCTTTTACACCCATTTCCATAGATGCCTTAACTAAAGCGTCTACTACTACCTTAGATAATGGTAATGTAACATCACCTATTCCAAGTCGTACAATATTAGCATTTGGATGTTCATTTTTATATTTGCTTACTCTTTTATTAATTTCAGAAAATAAATAGCTTTCTGAAATATTATCAAAATTTGTATTAACCTTAATATTCATTTTATTTCTCCTTATATATATTCTGAAATAATATATTCAGCTGTTTTAATTAGTGGCTTTCTTAAATCCATTGATAATTTTTCAATATATTTATGTGCCTCTTCCTCATTTTTTCTTTCATTAACTATTAATAATGATTTAGCAATATCTATTATTTTAGTTTCTTCATATTTTTTTAAATCTAATTCATATTTTATTTTTTTCTTAATACTCAATAAATTTAATTTAATTAATTCAATAAATCTACTAACCGATAATGGAGTTGAAACAACAATAAAACCACTTTTATATAATTTATTGAATACCTTTAAATAATTATCCTTATCCACAATAATGAGTGATCCAATATTTTTCATATTGTTATCTAATAAAGAATCAAATTCAGATATTATATATTCCTTTTTATTAATTATTAACAAATTATAATAATCAGCCTTTATGAATTTTGTAATTAAACAAATTGAATTAACAAAATTATATTCAGCATGTTCTATATCAATGTGGGATATAAACTTTTCTATATTTGCGTTAAATTTTTCTTGATTTGAAATAATTATTAAATTTAATTTGATATTTTGCATAATATTTCCCTCCATCCATATAAATCGAAAAAACAAACATCTTCGTTTATTTTTCCAAAAAACATATGTCGAATATTTGACATTTTTTTATAATTTGATAAAATATTATTTGTTAAAAATCAATTTTCTTATCAAATATACAAATAATTTAACACGTTTCTTTTACATATTCAAGAGAAATATTTGTCATTTTTCTATTTTTTGCAAATTTTATTCAATTTTACTCGTTTATTTGTGAAATTTTAATTTATTTTAGTGGTTTTTTTAAAATAAAATTCAAAATTGTTGTTGACAGCATAAAATTTTAGTAATATAATGGGCTCATAAAGGCAAGGAGGCCAGTGCAAAAGCACTTCCTGCCTTTTTGTTTTTTTAGGAGGAGAAAGCATGAAACAAGTTACAGATTATTTTGGATGTCTTGTCTTTAACGATAAGGTAATGAAATCAAGATTGTCTTCTGATGTTTATAAAAAATTAAAGAAAACAATTAATGATGGAAAAGAATTAGATATTAGCGTTGCCAATTCAGTTGCACTTGCAATGAAGGATTGGGCAATAGAAAATGGAGCCACACATTATACACACTGGTTCCAGCCTATGACAGGTGTAACAGCTGAAAAGCATGATTCATTTATATCACCTGAATCAGATGGAACTATAATAATGGAATTTAAGGGTAAAGAACTTATTAAAGGAGAGCCTGATGCTTCTTCATTCCCATCTGGTGGATTAAGAGCCACATGTGAAGCAAGAGGATATACAGCATGGGATCCTACATCATATGCCTTTATAAAGGATAAATGCTTATGTATACCTACAGCGTTTTGTTCATATGGTGGTGAGGCACTAGATAAAAAGACACCACTTTTAAAATCAATGCAGGCATTAAATAAGCAAGCATTAAGAATTTTAAAATTATTTGGTATAAGTGCTACTTCTGTTAAAACAACAGTAGGTCCTGAACAAGAATATTTCTTAATTGATAAAGATATGTATGAATTACGTAAGGATTTAATTTATACAGGAAGAACATTATTTGGTGCAATGGCACCTAAGGGACAGGAATTAGATGATCATTATTTCGGTTCTATTAAAACTAGAGTTCAAGAATTCATGAATGACTTAAATCAGGAATTATGGGAACTTGGTATTCTAGCTAAGACTGAACATAATGAAGTAGCTCCTGCACAGCATGAATTAGCACCAATATTCGCAACAACAAATATTGCTGCTGACCATAACCAAATTACAATGGAGGTAATGCAAAGAATTGCTAAAAAGCATAATTTAGTTTGCTTACTTCATGAAAAACCATTTAAAGGTGTAAACGGATCTGGTAAGCATAATAACTGGTCACTATCAACTAATACAGGTATAAATTTACTTGAGCCTGGTGATACTCCTGCAGAAAATGCCCAATTTCTATTATTCTTAGTTTCAGTTATTAAAGCAGTTGATGAATATCAAGATTTATTAAGAATATCAGTTGCAAGTGCATCAAATGACTTTAGATTAGGAGCTAACGAAGCACCTCCTGCAATCATTTCAATTTTCTTAGGTTCTGATTTACAAGCTGTAATTGATTCAATTGAATCAGGCACACCACTTAAGACAAATGGTAAAACATTCTTAAAAATTGGAGCTGACGTCTTACCTCCACTTCCAAAGGATACGACAGATAGAAACAGAACTTCACCATTCGCATTTACAGGAAATAAATTCGAATTTAGAGCACTTGGTTCTTCTGATTCCATATCTTGTGCCAATATTATGCTAAATACTGCAGTTGCTGAAGAATTAAAAATATTTGCAGATAAATTAGAAAAGGCAAAAGATTTCAATCAAGAATTACATGATTTAATTAGAGAAACTATTATTAATCATAAAAGAATTATATTTAATGGAAATGGTTATGATGACTCTTGGGTAGCTGAGGCAGAAAAACGTGGATTATTAAATTTAAAATCCACTCCAGAAGCTCTACAATATTATTTACATGATAAAAATATTAAATTATTTACAACTCATGAAATTTATACATTAAATGAAATTAATGCTAGATATGAAATTGGTCAAGAACATTATTCTAAGGTTGTAAATATTGAAGCATTAACATGTCTTGATATGTTAAATAAGGATTATTTACCAGCTATTTCAAAATATACTAAGAATTTAGCTGAAACAATTAATCTTAAAAAATCACTTAAAGTTAATGATTCATATGAATATAAATTATTAAATAAAATAACTAATGGCTTAAATGCAGCATATGATAAAAAGCTTGAACTTGAAGATACACTTTCAAAAGCAAAAGCTATTAGTGATTGTACTAAATTATCTATGTATTATAGAGAAAAAATCCTTCCATTAATGGAAGAATTAAGAAATATAATTGATGGAATTGAGCTTGATGTTGATTCAAAATCATGGCCAGTACCATCATATGGAGATTTATTATATAGCGTTAAATAATAGTTAAGTGAATAAATTAGGGGGATTATTATGTGGGATTATCAAATTTGGAAATTAATTGCAATCGCATTAATCTTCTTCATGCAAGCAGGATTTGCGATGTGCGAGGCAGGTTTTACTAGAGCCAAAAATACTGGTAATATTACAATGAAAAACCTAATGGACTTCTGCTTAGGAACAATTACATTTATTATAATTGGTGGACCTATTTTATGTGCAGAAAATGCAATTGCAGGAGGCCTATTAGGCGATGTTGGACAAGTTTATAAAGGAATGTTTGGTGAAGGAGCATCATGGTATGGTTGGACAGATTTTATTTTTAATCTAGTATTCTGTGCAACTACAGCAACTATCGTATCAGGTGCTATGGCTGAACGTACAAACTTTAAAGCATATTGTATTTATTCTATGATTATTTCAGCAGTTGTTTATCCAGTTGAAGCATATTGGAACTGGGGAGTTGGAAATAGCGGTTGGTTACAACAATTAGCTGATAAATGGGGATTAATTGATGGTACAGCACAAGGATTTATTGATCTATCAGGTTCTTGTTCTATTCATATGGTTGGTGGTTTAACAGCCTTAATCGGTGCTTGGATGGTTGGTCCAAGAATCGGAAAATATGTTAAAGACGAAAATGGTAAAGTTGTAAAAATTAATGCAATTCAAGGACATAACGTATTAATGGGTGCACTTGGTGTATTCATTCTATGGTTTGGATGGTATGGATTTAACCCAGCAGCATGTACAGAGTGGGCTGGATATGAAGGTATGGGTCAAGTATTTATGACTACTACTATTGCCGCATCACTTGCAACAGTAACTGTAATGATGATTACATGGATTAAAAACGGTAAACCAGATGTTTCAATGACATTAAACGGTTCACTTGCTGGCTTAGTTGCAGTAACTGCAGGCTGTGCGAGAGTTGATTTAGTTGGAGCTGTCGCAATTGGTATTGTTGCAGGATTCATATTAACATTTGGTGTTGAATTCTTTGATAAGGTTTGTCATATTGACGATCCAGTAGGTGCATGTTCTGTTCACTTCTTAAATGGTTTGTGGGGAACACTTGCGTGTGGATTGTTCTCAACAACTACAGGTCTATTCTATGGACATGGCTTTGCACAACTTGGAATTCAAGCTATAGGTGTTCTTGCAGTATGTGCATGGACAGCTATATGGGCATTTGCAATATTTGGTATTATGAAATTAATTAAGAGAAAAGATGGCGTTACTCCTTTCTTAAGAGCTACTCCTGAAGAAGAAATTAGAGGTCTTGATTTAACTGAACATGGTTTAGTTACAGCTTATGCAGGATTCCAAATGGCACCTCAATCATTTGATTATGGTGACGCTGTTGCACAAGTTACAGGCGATGTACCACCTAGTGAAGCTATTAAGGTTGAAACAATGCCTGATGTAGATAACATCAAGCCTGGTGATAAAACAATTACAAAAATTGAAATTGTTTGTAAAGAAAGAATGTTTGAAACTCTTAAAAATGAGTTAATGAATATTGGTATTACAGGTATGACAGTATCTCATGTAATGGGCTGTGGTATCCAAAAGGGTGCTCCTGAATACTACCGTGGAATTAAAGTTGAACCTACATTGTTACCAAAAATTCAAGTAGATATCGTTGTCGCAAACGTACCTGCATCAAAGGTAATTGAAACAGCACGAAAGGTATTATATACAGGTCACATCGGTGATGGTAAGATCTTCGTATATAACTGCTTAGATGTAGTTAAGGTTAGAACTGGTGAAACAGGTGCTAAAGCTTTATTAGATGTTGAATAATAATATTAAGTGTGTCCTTTAATAGGTCACACTTAAATGTTTTATAAAAGGAGATTTATTTATGTGTTCTATAATGGGTTATATTGGAACTATGCCACAAGAAAAATTTGAACAAGGATTTAAGCAGACTACATCTAGAGGACCCGACATGTCAAAAATAATAAAAATAGATGATTGCACCTTAGGCTTTCATAGACTTGCAATCATGGAATTAACTGAAATAGGTATGCAGCCATTTAATCTAGATGAAAATTATTTAGTTTGTAATGGAGAAATCTATGGTTTTAAACCAATTAAAGATAAATTAATAAAAAAAGGATATAAATTTATAAGCAATTCAGATTGTGAAATACTTCTTCCATTATATAAAGAATATGGATTAAATATGTTTAAAATGCTAGATGCTGAATTTGCATTAATAATATATGATAAAAAATTAAAAACAATTATTGCAGCAAGAGATCCTTTAGGAATAAGACCACTTTATTATGGATATGATGAATTAGGTAAAATAATTTTTGCATCAGAACCAAAAAACCTAATTAATCTTACAAACAAGATATTACCATTTCCACCAGGACATTATTATATTAACGGCAAATTCATTTGTTATAATGATGTAACTATTGTTAAAAATAAAATAAATGACTCACTTGATAATATTTGTAATAATATTCATGATAAATTAATAAAAGGCGTAGAAAAAAGATTAGATGCTGATGCTAAAATAGGATTTTTATTATCAGGTGGCCTAGATTCTTCTTTAGTTTGTGCTATATCATCTAAAACTTTAAATAAAAAAATAGAGACTTTCGCAATCGGTATGAATACTGATGCTATAGATTTAAAATATGCTAAAAAGGTTGCAGATTATATAGGTTCTAATCATCATGAAATTATTATGACAAAAGATGATATATTTAATTCACTAGATTTTGTTATTAAAACACTTGCAACATATGATATTACAACAATTAGAGCTTCTTTAGGTATGTATTTAATATGTAAGGCAATACATGAAACTACTGATATTAGAGTTATATTAACAGGTGAAATATCAGATGAATTATTCGGATATAAATATACTGATTTTGCACCTAATGCTATAGAATTTCAAAATGAAGCAGTTAAAAGAATTCACGAAATACATATGTATGATGTATTACGTGCCGATAGATGTATATCAGTAAATTCTCTAGAGGCAAGAGTTCCATTTGGTGATTTAGATTTTGTAAATTATGTTATGTCTATAGACCCTGAAATAAAAATGAATAAATATAATATGGGTAAATATTTGTTAAGACATGCATTTGAAAAGGATAATATATTACCTAAAGATATTTTAATGAGAGATAAAGCAGCATTTTCTGATGCTGTAGGTCATTCAATGGTAGATTATCTAAAGGAATATGCTAATAATTATTATACAGATAAAGAATTCATAGAATTATCTAATAAATATACTCATTCAAAGCCATTTACAAAAGAATCTTTATTATATAGAGAAATATTTGAAAAATATTATCCAAATCAAAGTCAAATGGTAATTGACTTTTGGATGCCTAATAAAAAATGGGAAGGATGTAATGTTAATGATCCTTCTGCTAGAGTTCTTTCAAATTACGGTAATAGTGGAAAATAGAGGTATTTATTATGTTTGATTCAATACATGAAGAATGTGGTGTATTTGGTATATATGAACCAACCCCTAAAAAAGTTGGTGATATTACATATCTAGGCTTATTTGCACTTCAGCATAGAGGTCAAGAGGCATGTGGTATTGCCGTATGTGATGATGGAATCATTAGACATCATAAAGGAATAGGCTTAGTTGGTGAAGTATTTAACCATGAAAAATTAAATGAATTAGGAATGGGAAATATGGCAGTAGGTCATGTTAGATATTCTACTACTGGTGGAAATAATATTAATAATATACAGCCATTAGTAATTAGACATATAAAAGGAAATCTAGCCCTAGTTCATAATGGAAATTTAACAAATGCACAGGAATTAAGAAAAAAATTTGAACTAGAAGGTGCTATTTTTAGAGCTACATCAGATACTGAAGATATTGCATATCAAATAGTAAAGGATAGACTAAAGACACCTTCAATTGAAGAAGCTATAAAAAAAGCTATGACAAAAATAAAAGGTGCTTATTCTTGTATTGCTATGTCTGCTCAAAAGCTTATAGCATTTAGAGATAAGCATGGATTTAGACCACTTATTTTAGGCAAAACTAAATCAGGTGGATATATTGTAGCAAGTGAATCTTGTGCTATTGAATCAGTTAATGGTGAAATAATTAGAGATATTAAACCGGGTGAAATATTAACAATTTCTAAAGATGGAATAAAATCAGATTTTATTGAATCTAAAACTTCTTCTTTATGTGTATTTGAATTCATTTATTTTGCAAGACCTGATTCAATTATTGAAGGAGCTTCAGTTCATCAGGCAAGACTAAATGCCGGTAAAATACTAGCTAAAGAATCTCCTGTTGATGCAGACATTGTAATAGGTGTACCTGATTCAGGAATAGATGCTGCAATAGGTTATGCAAATGAATCAAAAATACCATATGGAATTGGCTTTGTTAAAAACAAATATATGGGAAGAAGCTTTATTAAACCAACTCAAGA
>CADBQV010000072.1 GCA_902796895.1 uncultured Erysipelotrichaceae bacterium
GTATTAAAAACTAAAGCAGTATGGTATGGTGTAACTTATAAAGAAGATAAAGAATTTGTAGTATCTTCACTTAAAAAATTAGTAGATTTAGGAATGTATCCAAAAGGAATTTGGAAATAGTAGAGTGCTTAGGCACTCTTTTTTTAATATAATAATGCTTTCATATTAATGATATTACAAATAAAGTTGAAAATTTAATAAAATATTGTATAATATTTATGTTTATTTGTTTTAAGGAGGTATCATTATGGAAGAATTAAAAGAAGATAATTTAGTATCAATTTTAGATGTAATTAAAATATTATTTAAAAGAAAATTGTTGTTTTTAATCATTACAGTTGCAGTTACTATAATTGGTACCTTAGCTATTATTTTTGGATTTAATAAAATGACACAAAATTATGAAGTATCATTTTGTTATTCTGATCCACTACTTTCTAATGGAAAATATTTAGATGGTACATCATTTAATTATTATTCATTAATAACTAAAAATAATTTAAATAAAATTAAAGAATCTAATGAATTATATTCTTCAATTAATATTGATAAAATGCTAGATAGTAACGCCATAACAATTGTTGAAGAAGAAACTGAAAATAATAATTTATTAGTTAAAAATCAATTCTATAAAATATCTACTAAATTAAAATATTTTACTGATGAAGCACAAGCTAGAAGATTTTTAATAGATGTTATTAATATTCCAAATAATAAAAATCTAACATTCATTAGTGATTCATCATATTCTAGTGAATTAGATTTATATGATAATGAAATAGCTTTAGATAAAAAAATAAATCATTTAAAAAAGGAATATGATTATTTAATTGAATTATTTGATACATTAATAATTAATTATAATGATTTAATAATTGAAAAATATTCAAAATCAATTTCTGATATTAAAAAAGATTTCGAAATGTATTATTCAAAAAGTGATACATCCCTAGATTTACTTGAAGCTAGATTATATAATAATATTTATGTAATTGATTATGATTTAAATGAAGAAGAATATGAAAGCATTTATTTAAATTATGTTAATTTAAAAAAATCAAATGATGCTTTAATTAATGAATATCAAATTATATTAGATAATTTAGCAGATTCATTATCATCATCTCATAATGAAGCACAAGAAGCTTTAATAAAAAGCTATAATAATAAAATTGTTAAATTAACACTTGAAAATTCTCGATTAGAAAATTCAATTACTTATTATGAAAATCTATTAGATATTAATTCATCAGATCCAAATCATAAGGATAGAGCTACAAATGATGAAAGTAAAAAATATAGTAAAGAATTAGATTTAGCTAAAGATTCACTTAAAGATTATTCAAATAAATTTAAAAATATATATGTATCAATTATAGATGAAAACAATGAAATCTTTTATAAAAATGGTAGTATTGTTATAAAATCTGGTGGAATAAAAACAGTATTTGCAGTATTAATTTCATTTGCATTAGGTGTAATTGCATCATGTTGTGTTATCGCAATAATTGATAGAAAGAAAATAAAAGAATTATATAATAAAGAAAATATTGTAATTGAAAATAATTTAAATAATAAAGAATAAGATGGATGAATTTGGATTCATCCATTTTTCTTCATTGCTTATATTATTTATTTTTGGTATTATTAATATATAGATTTACTATTTATAAATAATATAGGTGGTGGTTAATTTGAAATTAAATTTAACTCAAACACTATATGCTTTATCATTTGCCCTAGATACAGTTCAATATGAAATGGGTGGAATATCTAATCATCATGGTAAAAATGTTGCATATATTTCATATTTTATGGGTAAATATTTAAATTATGATAATGATAAATTAAATGATTTAGTAGGACTTGCAATCTTACATGATAATGCATTTACAGAATATGTTAGAGAAGAATATAATAATGGTTTATTAAAGGATATTAATGATAATGAAATCGATAAATTAAGAAGTGGCTTTTTAAAAGAAGCATCACATAATGTTTTAGGTGAAGAAAATATTAGATTAATTCCTTTTAAAACTGATGTTAAAAATGTTATTTTATATCATCATGAAACTGCAGATGGTTCAGGTCCATTAAAAAAGAAGACAGGTGAAGTACCTGAAATGTCTGAAATAATTCATATTGCAGATATGATTGATATTTTCCTTGATTTAAAAAATGCTACAGAAGAAGATTTTAATAATTGTATTATAAAAATAAAAAAATTAGAAAATAAATTATTTTCATCTCATATGATAAATACATTTATTAATTCATTTACATATAATGAAGTAAAAATATTAAAAGATATTGGTGTTATTCCTTATTTAAAAAAGAATTTAAAATCAGAAATATTAGATTATAGTGATAATGAAATAAAAAATATTTGTGAATTCTTTGCTAAAATCGTCGATTATAAATCTTCAATTACTAAAAATCATTCCCTAGGTGTTGCAGATAAATGCTATAAGATGGCAAAATATTATAATATGTCAGATGATAAAGCTATAAGATTATATTTTGCAGGAGCTTTTCATGATATTGGTAAATTAATTATTAATAATGATATTTTAGAAAAGCCTGGTAAATTAACATTAGAAGAATTTGAACATATCAAAAACCATGCAAAGGCTACTGAATTAATATTATCTAAAATAGAAGGAATAGAAGATATAACAAGATGGGCAAGTCGTCATCATGAAAAATTAGATGGTTCAGGTTATAACCATAATTTAGATCATCATGTATTATCATTTGAAGATAGATTGCTTGCTTGTATAGATATATATCAAGCATTAACAGAAAAAAGAAGTTATAAGGATGAATTTTATCATGATGATTCAATAAAAATAATGATAGATATGGCAAATAATAATAAAATAGATTTAAATATAGTAAAAGATATTGAAAAATGTTTTTCTAACAATAAAGATAGCTAATAAATGGCTATCTTTTTTATTACGCTTAATTAATAGTAATATATATTACACAATATAAAATAAAGTGTATGAATTATTAAATTTATCTTTCTTTTTTTATAATTTTGTTATAAAATTGTTATCAAAGGGGCGATTTTGATGAAAAAATTAGTGATTATA
>CADBQV010000073.1 GCA_902796895.1 uncultured Erysipelotrichaceae bacterium
AATAAATTATCTACATTAGAATCTATTTTATCTACATCTACTCATTTCGTATTAAAAAAATATAAGGACCATGGTGTAAACTTATTTAAAGAAGAAGAAGACGATAGAGTCATGGAGAGTGTCTAATGCGTGATTTTTTATCACCAAAGGTAGTTAATATTAAACCATCTGGAATTAGAAAATTTTTTGATGTGGCATCAGAAATAAAAGGTGCTATATCATTAGGTGTTGGTGAACCTGATTTTGATACACCATGGCATATTAGAGAAGAAGGTATTTATTCCTTAGAAAGAGGAAAAACACACTACACATCTAATTCTGGTTTAAAAGAATTAAGACAAGAAATATCTACATATTTAAATAGAAAATATGATTTAAAATATGATCCACTAAAAGAATGCTTAGTCACTGTTGGTGGAAGCGAAGCTATTGATATGGCACTTCGTGCTACAATATGCGAGGGAGATGAAGTAATTGTAGTTACACCATGCTATGTATCATATGAACCATGTGTCGTATTAGCAGGTGGCGTTGTAAAAACTATCCCTTTAAAAAATGAAAATGAATTTAAATTAACAAAAGAAGAATTAGAAGCTGCAATAAATGATAAAAGTAAAATATTAATTATGAATTTCCCTAATAACCCAACAGGCGCTATTATGGATAAAAATGATTTATTAGATATTGTTGATGTAATAATTAAACATGACTTATTAGTTATATCTGATGAAATATATTCAGAATTAACTTATTTTGGTCACCACGTATCTATCGCATCACTTCCTAATATGAAAGAAAGAACTATTGTTATAAATGGTTTTTCAAAAGCTTTCGCGATGACAGGATGGCGTTTGGGCTATGCTTGTGGACCAAAAGAAATAATAGCTCAAATGACAAAGATTCATCAATTCGCTATAATGTGTGCTCCAACAACAAGCCAACATGCTGCAATTGAAGCTTTAAAAAATGGCGATGAGGATGTAAGATTGATGACTGAAGAATATAATGAAAGAAGAAGATATGTCCTAAAAAGATTAAATGATATGGGATTGAATTCTTTTACACCACGTGGTGCTTTCTATATATTCCCTGATATTAGAAAATTTAAAATGACAAGTGAAGAATTTGCTTATAAATTATTACAGGATAAAAAAGTTGTAGTTGTACCAGGTAGTGCCTTTGGAGCTTCTGGTGAAGGATTTATAAGAATTTCTTATGCATATTCTATTGAAAATTTAAAAAATGCTTTAAATAGAATTGAGGAATTTATTAAAGAATTAAAATAGTATTATTTGAGGTGTCCTTTGGAAAAATATGAATTTAACAAATTCGTGACTGATTCAAATAAAAGAGTATCAGATATTCATGAAGCCTTAAAAATTGAAGAAAAAAAGCCAATATATTTAAAATTAAAGGAAGAAATTGATTCACCAGATTTCTGGTCTGATCAAAATCATGCAAAAAGTATAATTGCTAAAAGCAATCAAATAAATAATGATATTACATCATATGAAAAAGCTAAAAAAATGCTAGATGATATAATTGATACATCAGAATTAGCATTTATAGATAATGAAGTAATGGAATTATTAGATGAAGCAATTAAAGATTTTAATAAATATATTGAAGAATTAGAAAATAAAGTATTATTATCAGGAAAATATGATTTTAATAATTGTATTTTAGAATTTCACCCAGGTGCTGGTGGTACAGAATCTATGGACTGGGCATTAATGCTTTTTAGAATGTATCAAAGATTTTGTCAGGATCATAAATTAAAATTTGATATTTTAAATTATGAATATGGCGATGAAGCAGGTATTAAAAGTGCATCTGTAATGATTTCAGGTGATTATGCATATGGTATGCTTAAATCTGAAGAAGGTGTTCATCGTTTAGTAAGAATATCACCATTTGATTCTAATAAAAGAAGACATACATCATTTTGTTCTATAGATGTCGCACCTGAAATTGAAGAAGCTGATGATATAGTTATTAATGATGAAGATATAAGAATTGATACATATCTAGCATCAGGTCATGGAGGACAAGGTGTAAATACAACATATAGTGCAGTAAGAATTACACACCTTAAAACAGGTATTGTTGTAACATGCCAAAATGAAAGAAGTCAGCTTAAAAATAAAGATATCTGTATGAAGGTATTAAAATCTAAATTGATGGAAATAGAAATAAAAAAGCGTGAAAGTGAAATGAAATCTATTAAAGGCGAACAAATGGCAATTAATTTTGGAAGCCAAATCCGTTCATATGTTTTTACACCATATACACTAGTTAAAGATCATAGAACTAATTTTGAAATGTCTAATGTAAATGCTGTAATGGATGGCGATTTAGATGGATTTATTTTTAGCTTTTTAAAGATGAAGGCGTCAAATTAATATGATAGTTAAAAATATAAAAAAAGTATGTAATCAAAATAAATATGATATTTTAATTGATGATAATTTATATAGATTAAATGAAGATATAGTAGTAGAATATCGTTTAGTTAAAAATAAAGAATTAGATTTAAAATTATTAAAAGAAATATTGTCTGAAAATGATTTTAATACAATATATTTAAAAACAGAAAAATATGTTATTAAATATTCAAAAACTAAAAATGAAGTAATTAAATATTTAAAAAATAAAGATATATCTTTAAATGTTATAAATAAAATTGTAGATAAATTAGAATCAAAAAAATTAATTAATGATTCAAGCTTAATTATAGATACTATCGATTATTATATTAGACATTCATATGGAATTTTATATATTAAAGAAAAACTATATCAAAAAGGCTTTAATAAAGAATTAATAGATTTAAATATAGATAATTATGATAAAAAATTATATAAAGATAATTTAATTAAGCTATATAATAAAATCAAAAATAATTATCAAAAATATGATTCATATACTAAAAAAAATAAAATCAAAATGTATTTATTAAGAAGAGGATATGAATTAGATATGATATTAAAGCTAGATTTATAAAATAATATTAAAAATTACATAAATATAAACAAGACTCAGTTTAAAATTGAGTCTTGTTTTTTTAAAAAATAAGTAATATAACATTTTTTTGTTTATAGTTAATTAATCATATAAATAAGGTTATTTTTCTATTTTTAATAGCAATTTTATAATATCACTTTTTTTATGTTATTTACTCGTTTTAATAAATGTGATAACATTTAATTAAGAGATAAATTTATTAATTTTATAAAAAGGGAGGCTTTTATGTATAAATTATTAGATAAATTTCCTGAACTTAAGCCATTTGAAGGTGATATTAATTTTAGAATGGATAGGTATAAAAATAAGCTTTTACAGCTTGTTGGTAAAAAAGGAAAATTAATTGATTTTGCCAATGCACATAACTGGTATGGATTTCATAAGGTAGATGGTGGATATATTTATAGAGAATGGGCACCAGCTGCTGATATGTTATATTTAACAGGTGATTTTAATGGATGGAACTGGACATCAAATCCACTAAAAAAATTAGATAATGGAAACTGGGAAATATTTTTAGAAGGAGATACAATTAAAACTGGTAGTAGAGTTCTAACAATCGTTAAAAATGGTGATTCACTTACTCAACATATTCCTGTATATGCTAGAAGAGTAACACAAGATTGGGTGACTAAAAGTTGGTGCTGTGAGGTTTATGATGAAAATGACTTCACATGGAATGATGATGGTTTTTATAGTAATGAACCACCAGTAATTTATGAAGCACATGTAGGTATGTCATGTGAGGATTATAGAATATCAAATTATAGAGAATTTGCTGATAACATATTACCTCATGTAAGAAGCTTAGGTTATAATACAATTCAATTAATGGCAATTATGGAGCATCCATATTATGGTTCATTTGGCTATCAGGTAAGTAGCTTCTTTGCTGCATCAAGTAGATTTGGATATCCAAATGATTTGAAATATTTAGTTAATAAAGCACATGAAATGGGCATAAGAGTGTTACTTGATGTTGTTCATTCTCATGCTGTTAAAAATACACTTGAAGGTATTAATTTATTTGATGGAACTGATTATCAATATTTCCATCATGGTGATTTAGGAAATCATCCATCATGGGATACTAAATTATTTAATTATGATAAGGTTGAAGTTTTGCATTTCTTATTAAGTAATTTAAAATTTTGGATGGAAGAATACCATTTTGATGGATTTAGATTTGATGGAGTAACATCAATGTTATATCATAGCCATGGACTTGGTGAAGCATTTGATAATTTAGGTAAATATTTTACAATGAATACAGATGTTGAAGCAGTAACATACTTACAGCTTGCAAATAAGTTGGTTAGAGAAGTTAACCCACATTGCTTAACTATCGCAGAAGATATGAGTGGTATGCCTGGAATGTGTGAAGCGATTGAAGATGGTGGAATCGGATTTGATTATAGACTTGGTATGGGTATTCCTGATTTATGGATTAAATTAATTAAAGAATATAAGGATGAGGATTGGAACTTAGGAAGAATTTGGGGCGAGCTTACAAATAGAAACCAAAGAACAATAGCTTATGCAGAAAGCCATGATCAAGCATTAGTTGGTGATAAAACAATTATCTTTAGACTTGCCGATGCAGAAATGTATACTAACATGGAAAAGGGTCGTCATACATATACAATTGATAGAGCTACAGCCCTTCACAAAATGATTAGATTATTAACTATGGCTGCAGGTGGTAATGGTTATTTAACATTTATGGGTAATGAATTTGGTCATCCTGAATGGATTGATTTCCCAAGAGAAGGAAATGGCTTTAGTTATCATTATTGTAGAAGACAATGGAGCTTATTATATAACCATAATTTAAAATTCGAATACTTAAATGATTTTGACCATGATATGATTCATACTGCACTTTATTATCATATTTTTGACCAGTACTATCCATACTTAAGATGGATTCATGAGGATGATAAGGTTTTAGCATTTGAACGTGGAGGATTATTATTTGTATTTAATTTCTCACCTACAAATAATTATTCAAATTATACAATTCCAGTAGGTGATGCATGTGATTATGATGTATTATTTAGTAGTGATGATTATAGATATGGTGGCTTTGGCCGTGTGAATAGAGATTCACACAGCGCATTCCAACCTGGTATGGAAGGAAATATAATTAAGCTATTTATTCCTCAAAGAACATGTATTGTTTTAAAGCCAAGAAATAGATAAATATAAATGTAAAAGATACTACTTTTTATATAATTGTAGTATCTTTTTTTCGTTATATTAATATTGTTAATATTAATAATATATTGTATAATATAAATATATTATTAACGTTTTAAAAAAATTGAAAGGATGATTTGTATGAGTGTAAGAGAAAAAATCAATAAAGATTTTTTATATTATTTTGATCAAGGTCTATGTATTGATGCATACAATGTTTTTGGTGCTCACTTAGTTAAAAATGACAAGGGTGAAAACATCGCATGTGAATTCTGCTTATACGCACCAAACGCTAGAAGAGTTGATTTGGTTGGCGAATGGAATAATTTTGAAGAGAATAAGCAAGAATTATATTGTATCGATGAAAAAGGTATTTGGTATGCATACTTAGAAGGTAATTATGAATGGCAAAGATATAAATATTTAATTACTACTCATAGTAATGAAAGAATTTATAAGGCTGACCCATATGCTTTCTATTCACAAATTAGACCGAGCCAAGATTCTAAAGTATATGATATAGATGGATACGAGTGGCATGACGATATATGGATGTATACAAAGCCTAAAACATATGATAAACCACTTATGATTTATGAAATGCATATAGGATCATGGAAAAGAAAACCAGATGGAAGCTTCAATATGTTTAATGAAGTTGCCCCTATGCTAATAGATTATTTAAAAGATTTTGGTTTTACTCATGTTGAAGTAATGCCAGTATATGAACATCCACTAGATATGTCTTGGGGATATCAAGGTACAGGGTACTATGCAATAACACCAAGATATGGTGTACCAAAAGATTTTATGTATTTTGTTGATCAATTACATCAAGCAGGTATTGGTGTTATTATGGACTGGGTACCAGGTCATACATGTAAGGATGGTCATGGCTTATATAAATTTGATGGCACATATTTATATGAATATGAAAAAGAAGAAGATAGAGAAAATAAAGAATGGGGTACTGTAAACTTCGATTTAGGTAAAGGTATTACAAGATCTTTCTTATATTCAAATGCCTTATTCTTTATGAATTATTATCATATTGATGGCTTTAGAGTAGATGCAGTAAGTAATATGATTTATTATTTAGGAAATCCAAATCGTGGTGTAAATCAAGGTGCGTGTGATTTCTTAAGAGGCTTATCTTATAATATTTTTAATAAAGATGATAGAGTATTATTAATGGCTGAAGATTCATCAAGCTTCCCTAATGTAACAAAGCCTGCAAGTATTGGTGGTTTAGGATTTAATTACAAATGGGATATGGGTTGGATGAATGATACATTAAAATATTTCAAATTAGACCCTATATATAGAAAATATCATCATTATCAATTAACATTCTCTATGGCATATTTTTATAATGAACAATTTTGCTTACCTTTATCACATGATGAGGTTGTTCATATGAAAGGTTCACTAGTAAATAAAATGCCTGGTGATGAATGGCAAAAATTTGCAAACTATAGACTTTTAATTTCATATATGATAGCTCATCCTGGTAAAAAATTATTATTCATGGGTCAAGAATTAGCTACATGGGATGAATGGCATTATGAAAAAGAATTACCTTGGGGTATAACTAGATTTCCAAATCATGATGCATCGCTAAGATTTGTAAAAGAAATATCTATGATGTATAAAAATGAACCAGCATTATGGCAAAAAGAATTTGACCCAACGGGATTTGAATGGATTGATGCTGATAACTGTGATCAATCATTATATACATTTGTAAGATATGCAAATGATTATCATGATCATATAATTGTTGTAATGAACTGTACTCCTAATGCTTATCAAAATTATAGAATAGGTGTTATTGATGCAGATAGCTATATTGAAATTATGAACTCAGATAGAGATATTTATGGTGGTTCTAACCAGATTAATCCATATCCTTTAAAAACTGAGGATTATTATCAAAATAATAGACCTAAATCTATTTTAATGACTATTCCACCATTAGGTGTGGTATTCTTAAAAGCTCATTATGATAATTTAGAAAATAAAAATGAGGTTGAAAAGAAGAATACTCAACCAGTTGTCGAAGTTAAAAAACAACCAGTTGTTGAAGTTAAAAAACAACCAGTTGTTGAAGTTAAAAAAATGCCTGTTGCTGAAGTGAAAAAGACAACAAAAACGAAAACTAAGAAAAAGGCATAAAAGCTAGTAAAAACGTTTACTATTATAATAATTTATATTTTAATGTTAAAATTAAAATGTAAAATAAGGAGGAATATTTTATGGATTACCCATATTTCAAGGATAGTGCCACATTTAAAAAAGCATTTATCCAAAAGGTAGAAAATAAATATGCAGTTAATTTCGATAAATCTACATCTTATCAAAGATATGTAGCTTTAGGCGAAATGGTTAGATATAAAATTGCTGCAGATTGGCAAAAAACAGATGAATTAACATCAAAGAATAAAATGAAAAAGGTATATTATTTTTCAATGGAATTCTTGATGGGAAGAATGATTACAAATAATTTAATGAATGCTGGTATTTATGGTGTTGTAAAAAAAGCATTCGATGAGCTTGGACTTGACTTAAATGAAATTGAACATCAAGAAGCAGATGCAGGTTTAGGTAACGGTGGTTTAGGTAGACTTGCTGCATGCTTTATGGATTCAGTTGCATCTTTAGGCTTACCTGTTCATGGTAACTGTATTAGATATAGATATGGTTTCTTTGAACAAGGTATTAAAAATGGTTACCAAATTGAATATCCTGACCGTTGGTTAAAGGATGTTAACGTTTGGGAAATCAGAAAAGATAACCAAGCTGTTGAAGTACCATTCTATGGTTGGATTGATATTTCAACTGAAAATGGTAAATTACATGTAGTTCATAAGAATGCTGAATATGTTAAGGCAGTTCCTTATGATATGCCTATTATTGGTGATAATAACCATATTGTAAATACACTTAGACTTTGGTCAGCAGAACCAAGTGATAAGAATAAAGAATGGGATGGCTATGAAGCACATCAAAAGGTAAGAGAAATATCTTCAATGTTATATCCTAATGATGATACTGATGATGGTAAAATCTTAAGATTAAAACAACAATATTTCTTCGTATGTGCTGGTGTTAATGCTGCAATTCGTTCTCATAGAAAAAATTATCGTAAATTAAATAATTTAGCTGATAAAGTATTATTCCATATTAATGATACACATCCATCATTAATTATCGCTGAATTAATGAGAATACTTGTAGATGAAGAAGGCTTAGAATGGGATGAAGCATGGAATATCACAAAGAATTGTTGTGCATATACAAACCATACTATCTTATCTGAAGCATTAGAAAAATGGCCAGTTAACCTATTCCAAAAATTATTACCAAGATTATATACAATCATTGAAGAAATCAATAGAAGATTATTAATCGAAATTGAAAAGAAATATGGACCAAACTCAAATGAAGCTTATCAAATGGCAATATTAAAGGATGGTCGTGTTCATATGGCTAATTTAGCAATCCATGGTTCATTTAGTGTAAATGGTGTCGCTGCATTACATACTGAAATTTTAAAGAATATTGAAATGAAAGTATTTAATGATTATTATCCTGGTAAATTTAATAATAAGACAAATGGTATTACACATCGTCGTTGGTTATTACATTCAAATCCTGAATTAGTTGAAATCTTAAATGAAAAATGTCCAGGATGGGTAAAAGACCCTGAAGCTTGCTTCCCTGAATTATTAAAATTTGCAGATGATCCTGAAGTTCAAAATGCATATGTATTAATGAAATCAGCTCGTAAGCAAGAATTAGCTAAGAAGGTTTATAAAACTCAAGGTATCTCTCTTGATACTAATTCAATTTTTGATGTTCAAGTTAAGAGATTACATGAATATAAGCGTCAATTAATGAACGCACTACATATTATGTATGTATATAATAAATTAAAAACTGATCCAGAATTTAAGAAAAATTATTATCCTCATACATTCATATTTGGTGCTA
>CADBQV010000074.1 GCA_902796895.1 uncultured Erysipelotrichaceae bacterium
CCAAAAGATGGTTATATGTTTACTACAAATGTATCATCTACACTTCCTATCGCTATTGCTAAAAAATATGGCCTAAAAGTAGAAATTACTTTAACTGGATTTAAGTTTATTGGTGAAAAAGCTCGTGAAATGGAAGAAACAGGAAGAGGTACATATGTATTTGGATTTGAAGAATCATATGGCTGTTTAGTTTCTGATTGTGTTCGTGATAAAGATTCAATTCAAGCAATTTTAATGCTTTGTGAAACTGCTGCATACTACCGTGAAAAGGGTATGGATTTAGTTGATGCATTAAATCAAATTTATGAAGAATATGGTTATTATGAAGAAGGAATTACAAATATTGGCTTAGCTGGTTTAGAGGGTAAAGCTAAAATTGGAAGAATTATGGATTTCTTCAGAACTAATGATATCGCATTAAAAGGATTTGAGATTTTAGCTAAGGATGATGTTAAATTATCTGTTCATACTGATTATAAGAAGGATGAAAAGACTAAGATTTTACTTCCTCAATCTAATGTTATTAAATATTATTTAAATGATAATATGTGGTTTGTATTACGTCCATCAGGAACAGAACCAAAATTAAAAGTATATTATGGTGTAGTAGGCAAAACTCAAGCTGAGGCAGATAATAAGCTAGAAGAATTAAAGAAAGAAGTAATGGCTATCGTTAATTTAATTAAGTAATTATGTTGAGTCTAGATTATTCTAGACTCAATTTTATTGAAAATAATTAATTTAATTGATAAAAATAAGCTTTTGTGGTATTATTAATACCACATATGAAAGGATTTGATTTTATGAATATTTGGCATGATATAGATAATGATAGAATCACTAAAGATGAATTTATAGCATGTATTGAAATACCTAAGGGTAGCAAGAAAAAATATGAATTAGATAAAGAAACAGGAATGATTATTCTAGATAGAATTTTATATACATCTACTCACTATCCTGCAAACTATGGTTTTATTCCAAGAACTTATAGTGATGATAGAGACCCACTTGATGTATTAGTATTATCATATGAATCATTTGATCCACTTGTGCTTGTTAGATGCAAACCAATTGGTGTTGTTAAAATGATTGATGATGATATGATTGATGAAAAAATTATTTCTGTATGTGTCAATGACCCATCTATGAACATATATAATGATATAAGTGAACTTCCAAAACACTTATTTGATGAAATAAGACATTTCTTTACTGTATATAAGCAATTAGAGGGTAAAGAGACAGTTGTAACTGATGTTTTTGGTGTTGATGAAGCTAAAAAGGTTATAACTGAATCTATTGAAGCATATAATAATTTATATTTGAAATAATAAAGGAGAATTAAAATGGCTTTAACAGCAGGTATAGTAGGATTACCTAATGTAGGTAAATCTACTTTATTTAACGCAATAACAAAGGCAGGTGCCCTAGCTGCAAATTATCCATTTGCGACAATCGAACCAAACGTAGGTATGGTTGAGGTACCTGATGAAAGATTAAAAGTATTATCTAGCATGTATAACCCTAAAAAGACTACACCAGCAGTTTGTGAATTTACAGACATTGCAGGTTTAGTAAAGGGTGCATCTAAGGGTGAAGGCTTAGGAAACCAATTTTTAGGCAATATTAGAAGCTGTGATGCAATATTAGAGGTTGTAAGATGCTTTGAGGATTCAAACGTTACACACGTAGAAGGTAGTGTAGATCCTGTAAGAGATGCTAAAATTATTAATTTAGAATTAATACTTGCAGATTTAGAGCAAGTACAAAAAAGAATTCCAAAGATTGAAAAGAAAGCTCAATCTAAGGTCGATGATGCACCACTTGAATATGCATTATTAAAAAGAATTGAAGAAGCATTATTAAATGAATTACCAGTTAGATCACTTACTTTTTCTGAACAAGAAGAAAAATATCTAAATACATATTGCTTTTTAACAGCAAAGCCTTTTATGTATGTCGCAAATATTAAAGAGGATTATATCGCAGATCAAACAAATGATAAAATATATCAAGCATTATTAAAATACGCAAATGAGACTAATGCTAAATGTATTGCTATATCTGCAGAGATTGAATCTGAAATTGCCATGCTTGATGATGATGAAAAGGAAATGTTTTTAGCTGATTATGGTGTTAAAGAACCAGGCTTAAATAAATTAGTTAGAGAGACATATGACCTTTTAGGATATCAAACTTATTTTACAACAGGACCTGATGAGTGTAGAGCTTGGACATTTAAAAAAGGTATGCTTGCACCTGAATGTGCTGGTATAATTCATACTGATTTCCAAAGAGGATTCATTAGAGCTGAAACTGTTTCATATGATGATTTAATGAAATCAGGATCAATGATTAAGGCAAGAGAAGCAGGACTTGTAAGACAAGAAGGAAAGGATTATGTCGTTAAAGATGGCGATATAATTTTATTCAAATTCAATGTTTAATTTATATGAAAAAATATGAAAAATTGGAGTTTTAAAAAAACTCCTTTTTTTTCGTCAAAAAAACCTAAAAAATGCGTAAAAAATGGGGTCTAATTAATTGAAAAAATGTAAGCGTTTTGATATAATATACAATGTATATTAAATATTAATAAGGGAGATATGAATTATGGATTTTTTTAATATGGTTCCAGATAGCTTTTTCTCTTTATTAGCATCAAAAAATAAAAGAATTTATCTAGCGAGTATACTACAGGTCTTCAAGGTTTATGAAACAGGAACTATTCTAGGTATCGACAAAAAAATCGTTGTTGATGACTTAGTATTCTTCTACGATACTAATTCCAATTATTTGTTTGAAGTTGAAGATTTAGAGGATGAAGAATCTAACCCACAAAACAAAAGAGAGTTAGCAAATTATGTTTTAAGAAGAATGGAAGAATGCGGATGGATTTATGTAGATGTAACTAATGACTACATGGAAGTTTTAAACTTCTCAGATGTTGCTATTACATTATGTGAAGCTATCTTAAATGCTTATCCACAATTCGAATATAGCGATGAGGATTTACCAGTTGATTTTGTAAATCCAAACGAGTACCAAGGCTATATTTATGAAATATATACTTTGTTAAATCAAAAGGACAATGTTGAATATGCAATTACATTCGATTTAGTTTATTCTAATACTAGAAAATTAATTCGTGCTATTAGAAGATTAGATGCAAGAATGAAAGAATATATTCAATCAGTAATTGATAATACTGAAATTAAAGATTTAATGGAAAAATTAATTGCTTATAAAAATGATATTTACGATAAGAGCTATGTTAAATTAAAAGTCTCTGATAATATCGATAGATATAGATTAAGTATCGTTACAACTCTTGAAAATTTCCAAGAGGATAGAAGTATTGTTCAAGCAATATCTAATAACTATCTTCCACAATGTAATAGTCAAGAAGAAGCAATGATGAAGACTGTTAGATATATTGATGAAGTTGTTGATGCATTCAATGCAATTGAAGACTTTATTACTGAAATAGATAACAAAAATAGAAATTATATCAATTCAACAATTGGTAAGATTAAATTCTTACTTGCTGAGGATGATAATATTGTTGGTAAGATCAATACAATATTAAAGCATGTTAAGAATCAAAATAAGAAAGGTAAGCTTGATAAATCAATGCGTCTTGTTGATACATTATATCACTTCCCTAATCTTAAGGTATTTGATCAAGAAAGATCATTATATCAACCAAGAGGTAGATATGCAAAAACTGAAGGAGGAATCCTTGAGGATGTATGGATCGATGGATTTGATATTAATGATGAAGAATTCATGTCACAATTTACTCAAGCATATGACGAAGAAGAGATTGCAGCATTCTTATTAAGATATATGCAAGATGGTGTATTTAAAGCAAGCTTTGTTATAGATGAAAATTGTAGTGATTCAGATTTCTTAATGGTTGTATACTGCATAATCTATGCAGCAGAAAATGATTATGAAGTCGAAATTTTAGATAGCATTGTTGAAACTGAAACATTTGCTATGAAGGATTTCAAAATATATAAGGTTAAATAATAGGAGAGAGACATGTTAGAAGCACTTGAAAAAATGAGTACAACTCAACAAGAACAATTTAAAGATACAGCAAATAAGATTTTACAATGTACTTTCTTATCTAGAGATAAAAAAGATAATCGTGAAGCTTATTATTTCTTAATGAGCTATAAACAAATATTCGATGATTTCTTTAAAATCTTAGGATATGAAATAACTTTAGATATGGCATCAGGTAGTGTAATGCTTACTGGACCTAATGCTCAAACAGTTATGAAATTAAAAAGAGATGAAACATTAATTTTATTAATCCTTCGTCTTTTATATCATGAAAAAATGAAAGATACATCATTAAATGAAAATATCGTATGTTCTATTTCTGATATTCATGAAAAATATGATTATCTTGAAATTAAAAAGAAATTAAATAAAACTGATTTAGTTTCTGCATTAAGATTATATAGAAGAATTAATTTAATCGAAGCTACTGGTGATTTAACAACTTCAGCATGTAAAATTGTTATTCTTCCTACAATATTAATGGCTATCAAATCTGAAGATATTACAGAAGTAGTAAATACAATTAATAGAATTAACGTTGAGGAGGCTGCTGAATAATGAAAAAATTAGTTAAGGTTAGATTAATAAACTGGCATTACCTTGCAAATGAAACTCTTGAAATTAATGGTAATACATTACTTACTGGTGCAAACGCATCTGGTAAATCAACAATAATGGATGCTATTACATTTGTTTTAACTGCAGGTGATACAAACTTCAATATTGCAGCTAACGAAAAAGGTAAACGTGACTTACGTGGTTATGTAAAATGTAAGCTTGGTATGGATGATAAGGAATATTTAAGAAATGGTGATGTATATGGCCATATCGCACTTGAATTCCATGATGAAAAAACTGATGCTACATTTACAGTTGGTGCTGTAATTGATGCAACAGGAGATGTTGGTCCTGTTAAAACATTATTCTATAGAAGCAGTGATGCAATCAATGATTCAATGTTTATTTCTGATGAAAAGAAAATCTATGATACAGTTGAATTTAGAAAACATAATCCATTCTTTGAATATTTCTTAACTAAGAAGGAAGCAAAGCGTGGCTTTAGAAATGCATTTGGTTCAATCAATGAAGATTTCTATAGATTAATTCCAAAGGCATTAGCATTCAAGCCTATTAGTGATGTTAAAGAATTCATTTACCAAAACATCCTTGAAGAAAAAGCAATTGATGTATCTGCAATTCAAGATTCAATTAGAGCTTATAAAGAATTAGAAATTACATTAAAACAAATTCAAGCTAAGATTTCTGATTTAAGAGAAATTGATGTAGTATATCAAGAAATTGTTAAGATTCAAGAAAATAAAGCATACATTGAATATTTAATGCATTTATTTGATGTAGAAGCAGTAAAGAATCAAATTATTGATGCTAAAAAGCAAATTGAACGTGAAGAACAATTAAAGACATCAAGACAAAATGATTTATTAGACATTGATAAAGAAAATCAAGCATTACAAGAACGTGCTAGAGAACTTTATAATATGCTTCAAAGCAATGAAACATTTAAAGCATCTGAATATGTTGATAAAGAAATCGTTAAGACTCAACATAATATTGAATCATTAGAAGAAAATCAACAAGCATTCTTAAAGAGAGTATCTAATTTTAAGGATATAGTTGCTCAACTTAAGAAATTAGCTAATGAAAAATTATATGGCGATGCAGCTAATATTAATTTATCATTAATTAATCAAAATGCTGTTAATGATGCAAAAATTAAATTAACAGATTTCTATAATAGAATTAATGACTTAAAGGATCAAAAGAACCAAAAATTAGGTCAATTACAATTAAAGATTAATGAAATAGTTCAAAATATTAATAGAATAAGTGTTGCAGCAAAGAATGCAGGACAAAATAGACGTAATTATCGTCCTGAATTAGTTGGTGTAAAACAAGAAATCGAAGAATCTTTAAAGAGAATTTATAATTATGATATTTCAGTTCATGTATTCTGTGAACTTTGTGAAATTACTGATCCTAAATGGGCAGATACAGTTGAAATTTTCTTAGGTAATAGAAGATTTAATTTAATTGTTGAACCAAGATATTATGATCAAGCATTACAAATATTTGCAAGAATTAAAGATAAATATAGATTATATGGTATTGGTTTAGTTAATACTAAGCAAATTTCTAAGTTTAAAACATTTGAACCTCAATCAATCGCATCAATCCTAGATTGTGAAAACCAAGATGCAAGATGCTATGCAAATTCTATTGCTGGTTCAGTAATTATGGTTGATAATGAATTAGAACTAGAAAAATATCCTACATCTATTACAAATGATGGATTAATTTATAGAGGATTCTCTGTTACTGCATTAAATCCAAATGTTGAAAAACCATTCATTGGTAAAAATGCTGCTGCAAGAAGCCAAGCTGATTTAATTCAACAAGCTCAAGAAGCTAAATCTCAATATGGTAATTTAAAAGAACAATATGATAACTTAGAAGCAGAAATTCAATTAGTTAACCGTGTTGAAGTTAGAACTTTAATTGAAGATTTAGACAAAGCATTATTATTAGAGAAGGAAAAAGCTACATTAATTGACTTAAAGCATCAAGCTAAACGTCAAAAGAATGCAACTCCAACTGAACTTGAAGATGATTATGAAAAGGTTCAAGAAACAATTAAAGCAAACGAAAACAAGAAGAATGAAACTTTAATTAGTATTGGTGCAATTAATACTAAGATTGCAAGCTTACGTCAAACAATCAATGAAAAGGAAGACGAATTAGTTAAGCTTCAAAATGAATTAAAGGAATTAGCTGGTGACAATGCTGTAATTGTAGAAAGAGCTAAAGAAGAATATAAGCAAATTATTGCTGGTCAAAGCTTTAAGCAAGCATTAGCTGCATATCAAGAAAGATATAATTCAGAAGAATCAAATTATCAAACATTACAAGAGCATGTTACTACAATGCAATATGCTTATATCAACAAATATAATTCAACATTATCTGTTGGTTTAGCTGAAATGCCTAAATTTGAAGCTGAATTAAATAAACTTGAAAAGAGTGAATTAATTACTTATGAAAAGAAAGTAAGAGAAGCTCGTGAAGCAGCTGAAGTAGTATTCAAGGAAGATTTCATTGCTAAATTAAGAAATAATATCTTAACAGCTGAACAAGAAATCTCTAAGATTAATGAAACATTATCTAATATTAAATTCGGTAATGATAAATATGAATTCATATTCCCAAGAAGTAGCGAATATGCAGAGTTCTATGATATGGTTACATCAGAATTAGTAGATATTAATCAAGGATTGTTCACATATGATTTCCAAAATAAATATGATGAACAAATTAGAGAATTATTCGAAAGCTTAACTACAGATGAATTAAATAGCAATGGTGCTTTAAATAAATTTACTGATTATCGTACATATATGGATTACGATATTAGAATTACTAATAACGATGGTCAAACAATGACTTATTCTAAAGTATTCAAAGAAAAATCAGGTGGTGAAACACAGGTTCCATTCTATGTTGCAATAGTTGCTTCATTTGTTAGAGTTTATACAAAGAGTGGCTTTGGTGGTGGAGATCCAATTGGTATTATCATGTTCGATGAGGTATTCGATAAGATGGATGCTAACCGTATGCGTGCTATGATGTCATTCATTTCATCTATGCCACTACAAGTAATCATCGCATGTCCTCCACAAAGAATGAATATTTTGGAAGATTATGTAGATACAACATTTGTAATGTATCGTAAGGGTACAAAAGCTAAAGTTGCTACATTATCAAGAAAAGAAAATAACTAGGAGGTAATATATGCTTTTTAGCAAAAAGAAAGTCGATGAAGAAATCGAAGAAGAAGTTGAAGAAGTAGGTAAAGCCTCTGATAGAATTCAATTTGCTCAGTTCAAAGGTGATGATGATAAATATGCACTTTCTCTTGTGAGAAATATAAGAGATGGTGTACCTATCATTATCAACTTTGAAAGAGTTGATGAAACAGTAGCAAATAAATATATTGCATTTTTCATTGGTGCCCTAGCTGTTCTTGACAGTAGACCAGTAGTTATAAATGACAATACATATTTGTTTAGTAAGAAGGAAAATTTCTTTGATGGATCATTAAGAGAATTCATTGACAATATTCCTAAAAATTAAAAATATTTGCATTGATTTTAAAAAAGCGTTATAATATAAAACGCAATTGATGTATTTCAATTAGAAAAGGAGAGAAATTATAAAATGAAAATGAAAAAATATTTAGTAGCAGCTAGTGCTTTAGCATTATGTGGTGCTGCAACAGTTTTATCATCTTGTGGTGGTAATAATACAGCTAAAGTAGAATATGTTGACGCTGAAGGTAAGACTCAAACAGTTGAAGTAAAAGCAACTGAAGATTCTACTGAAGTATCAAAAGCAGTTTATGCTTATGTACAAAATCAAACATCAAAAAATAGAGCAATTCCTTCTGAATTATCTTTAAATGTTTCAGAAGAAGTTTCTGTATCAGGAAAGACTGCTAAAAATAGCGATTTAATGAATTTAATTAGTATGTTAGTTAATGGTCCAGCTAGAGCTGAAAAAGTTTTAGCTCCACTTAGCTTAGAAGGCGATGGTGCTTCAATGCCTGCATTAACTAATCCATTTAGTTTATCTGAAAAATTAACAGCTAATGTATCTGTTAAGATTCCTACAGTTACTGTAGATGTAAAAGATAAATCTGCAGAAGAAGCTCAAAAAGAAATGGCTGAAAAAGGAAAAGCATTCTTAAAAGGTATTGAAGCTTCTGCAAATGTTAATGTAGAGACTAAGATCCCTGATGTTGCTGCATTTGTTAATGCAATGTCTACTGAAGGTGCTGATATTGATGCAGTTTCATTAGAAGGCAAAAAAGAAATGAAAGCAACTATCCAAGCTTATTTAAAGGATTTAAATGCAGTTGTTAAAACTTCTGGTAATTTAGAAGCTTCATATTTCCAAACAATTCCATATGTTTCTGAATATGGTGATTTAATTGGTGAATTATTAGGAACTACAGGAAAAGAATTAAAATTCGATTTCGGTACTAATTTTGCTCAACCAATTGACAGAGTTGCTGCATCAGTTGGTGCTGTACTTGCAAACTTAAATGCTGCAGATGCTCAAACTTCTGAATTGGCTCCAACAGTTGTTTCTATGGAACAAATTACTGAATTTGTTACTTCTAATAAAGTAGCTATTACTAAAGTTGATGGCACTAATGTTACAATTAAATTAACAGGAGCTCCAAGTGCTGTTAATGCTTCATCTTTAGATGGTCTTGAAGTTGTAACATCTGGTGAATCTACTACTAAATTATCTGATATGGTATTTGAATTAACAGTTAACGTAGCTAATTTAAATTATGCTAAATTAAATATTAGTATGGGTGATTTCTTAACTTCATATGTTAAATCAATTCCAGCTGCTTCAACATTTGTAGCTGATTTCAATGCTAAAGTTGATGCTACAGTTGAACTTACTGATAAAGCTAATATTCAAGCATTAACAGCTTCTGATAAAGCAGTTGATGGTTTCCAATATATTTCTACATTACCATTCTTCAATAAAGTAAAGTAATAAGATTTAAAATTCAGGCGTAATACATTATGTATTATGCCTTTATTTTTTTTTATTAAAATAGTATAATACAAAAGAGGTATTTAAAATGATTAAAAAGCTTATTCCAGATTATGTATTTAAAAGCATATATGATATAGATTTTAATAAACTTTATAATGATGGTATAAGATTAATTCTATCTGATTTAGATAATACATTAATCTCTTATAAGCAAAAAGAACCATACGAAGTTTTATTTAAATGGAAAAAGAATTTAGAAGATATGGGATTTGAATTTATCATAGTTTCTAATTCTAGAAAAGAAAGAGTAACAAATTTTGCAAATAAATTTAATGTTAAATGTAATAAATTTTCTACTAAGCCATTAAAAAGAGGAATTAAAAGAGCAATAAAAAAATTAGCATCCAAAAAATATAATAATAATGAAATAATATTAATTGGAGATCAGTTAATGACAGATATTTTAGGTGCTAAAAGATCAAAAATTAAAGCAGGATTAGTTTATCCTGTTGATATTAAAACAGAACCTAAAACAACTAGATTTAATAGAAAAATGGAACAATTTTTCTTAAATAGAATAAAAAAGAAAAAAAGTGACATTTATAATATGTATCTTAAGGAGTTTGATGAATTAAATGATTGATAGAATATGTAAAGGTTGTGGTGCTACACTTCAATCTGATGATAAAAATTTAATGGGCTTTGTACCTGAAATAAATTCAAAAAGCTTATATTGTCAAAGATGCTTTAGAATGATGCATTACAATGAATTACCAAAAATAGTAGCTAAATCTAGCGATTATGAACATGTAATTGATGAAGTAATAGCTAAAAATGGTTTAGTTGTATTTGTTGTAGATATATTTGCATTTAAAGCTACATTTAACAAAAAAATGATAGATAAATTAAGAGAAAAAAATGTAATATTAGTTGCTAATAAATATGATGTATTTCCACATAGTACTAATGTAGCAAATATAGTTGAATGGTTAAGTAAGGAATGCGAAAAAATCTTCTTTAAGGTAGATGCAATTCATATTGTATCATCTAAAAAAGGATATTTTATTGATGATTTAACTAATACAATAGATATGCTTAGATTTGGTCGTGATGTTTATTTTTTAGGCTGTGCTAATGTTGGTAAATCTTCCCTTATAAATGCTATATTAAAAAGAAATACAAGCATTACTAAAGATGTAATATCTACAAGCGTAATTCCTGGTACTACACTAAAATCAATAAATATTCAGTTTTTTGATGATGGAAAATATTTAATAGATACTCCAGGCTTAATTAATGATAATGATATATTAAATAAATTACTTCCAAAAAGCTATGATAAAATATTGCCTAAGGATGAAATGAAGCCTAGAACATATCAAATATTAACTGATAATTCAATCTTTTTAGCAGGTCTTGCATCAATCGATTTTACATGTGAAGATAAATTATCAGTAATAGTTTATACATCAAATGACTTATATATTCATAGATGTAAAACAAAAAGAGTTGAAGAATTATATCAAAATGAATTAGGAAAATTATTAAATCCTCCTTTAATTGATGAAATTAATAATATTAAATATGAAATAACTGAATTTGATTTTGATGGAAAAATGAAAAAAGATATTTGGTTTTCAGGATTTGGCTTTGTATCAATAATTGGTAAATGCCATGTTAGAATAAAACATATTGAAAATAATGAGGTAAAGGTAACAAATGCTATTATCAGATAAAGCAAAACAATTAGTAGAAGAAAAATATAAAGATAATCATAAAGATAGATTAGAACATATCTATGGTGTAGTTGAAATGGCTACATACCTAGCAGAAAAATATAATGTCGATATAGAAAAAGCTAAGATTGCTGCTTATATGCATGATTATTCTAAATATGATGACTTTGATACAGCAGCACTATATTTAGATGATAAAGATATAAAAGAATGCGAAAAATACCCATTTTTATTCCATGCTTATCTATCAGCTGAAGCATATATAAGATTACTTGGAAGTGATATGGATATATATAATGCAATTAGATATCATGTCTTTGGTAGAGAAAAAATGAGTATGTTAGAAGCAATTATAATGATTGCTGATTATACAGAAAAAAATAGAAAATATAAAGAATGCATAGAAACAAGAAAAATATTACTTGAAGGTAATTTTAATTTAGCAATTTATAAATCATTAGAAAATACAATTAATCATTGCAAGGAAAAAGGAGAAGAAGCTCATCCTATGCAATTATTAGTATTTGAAGAATATAAAAGAAAAATTCAAAATTTATCTAAAATAGATTTAATAATTGATGCAATCTCTAAAGTAAAAGCTCATGATATTATCATATATGATTCAAAATATAAAAATCCATTTTATGATAATATAATAATCGCATCTGTAGATTCTAAAAAACAAGCTACAGCTGCTATATCTTATGTATATGATAGATTAAAAGAAAATAATTATTTAATAAGAAATACAGAAGGATATGATACAGAATGGGTATTAATAGATATGTATGATGTAATATTATCTATTTTTACAAATGATGAAAGAAAACATTTTGAATTAGAAAAAATATATATGGAATACCCTAAAAAAGAAATAAAGATATAGCGAACTATATCTTTTTTTCATCTTTTATATTATAATATTTTCTTATTTTTTTATCATCATGATTAAATAAATAATCATTGATAACATTAATTTCAGTTAATATATCTTTTATAATTAATTCATTAAATTCATCTAATGAATAATTATAATTTTTATTATTTAAAGTAAATACATTATTTCCTAAATTCAAAATAGAAGTATCTATTTTTTTATCATATTTTATTTCATTCATTTTATATTTTTTATATTTAAAATGATATTTATTTTTATAAAATTTATTCATGTTTTTATATGATTTATTAAAATAATTTAATGTACCAAAGAATTTAAATAATTTTACAAATGGATATTTAATTAATTCATTATATATCGGATTAAATTTAAATTTAATATTATAATGCTTAATTATAGATTCATTGAATAAATTAAAATCTTCTTTACTAGATAGATATGAATCTATCATATTATAGTTATATAATTTTGATGTTTCAAATAACATAAAATATGAATTATAATATTCATTAATTTTTTTATTTGTTACTAAAGAATAAATAAATAATAATTTATTAAAATCATTATGCTTTTCAATACTTATTAAAGATTCAATTAATAAATCAGATAAATTATCATTTATTTTATTATATAAGTCATATTTATCTTTTTTAAGCTTATTAAAGAATAAAGCAGATGTTGTAAATGATATAGAATTAAATAATAAATTATCATCTATATCAATATTAATAATTGATTTATCAATATTATTTATTGTATTTTTAAAAATATAATACCTAAGAAATAATCCATCCATAATAAAAACCTTTATAAAGTATAACTTTATAAACATTATAAACTATATTTTGTATTTTTAATAGATAAAATTGTTTAAATTTTATTCTATTTATAGTAAAATACTAAAGGCGAGGTGTTTTTAATGAAATTATTAACAAAAGCGATGCAAGAAACTATTAATTATCAAATGCAATTAAAATCAAGAGATATTGATTTATGTGTTTTAAATGCACTAGATAATGCATTACCAATCGATTATGTATGTGATTCTTTAATGCTATACGTAAATAAAGATGGTGGTTTTGGTAATGGATTATATATTGATAATTACAATACCAATACTAGTGTATATCAAATATATGAAGCATTTAGAATTCTAGATATGGTTGGATTTGATTCTAATTCTAAAAATGAATTATTCGATCAAATTGTAAATAAGGCATGTAATTATTTATATAACAGATGTGAACTTGAGGATAATAAATGGAATCCTAATGTTATAACTAATAATGATTTTGCTCATAGTCAAATATTTACTTATTCTGATGAAAACAAAAAATTATTTGGATATCATCCTACAGCAGCAATTTTAGCTTATACATTAAAATTCAATAAGGAAACTAAAGCTTATTATAAAAAAGCATTAAAGCAAATTAGAATAATGCTTGATGATTTTTATAAGATGGAAGAATTTAGTGAATTTGAAATGCTTTCATTTAATACTTTTTATAGAATAATTAAAGATTTAAATTTATTTACAGATGAATTA